>JBBRUN010000023.1:0-20963 GCA_038247765.1 Gemmatales bacterium
CACTCGGCCATGGCCCGCTGCATCGCCGTCAGCCGCGACGGCAAGTACGCCGCGACGGGGTCGGACGACCGCACCGTGAAGGTCTGGAACTTGGCCAACGGCCGCGAGGTCGCCACGCTCACCGGCTTCGGCGGCAACGTCGCGGCCATCGTCTTCCAAGGTAACGACACCATTGTGGCGGGCAGCGCCAGCGATAACAAACTCCGCAAGTTCAGCTTCGCCCCCGCGAAAGAACTCGAACTGCTCACGCCGGGCGGGCAAGCGTTCTTCCTTGCCAGTTCCGAAGATGGTAAGTCGCTCGGGGCCGTCTGGGCCGGAAGCGGCCTGAATGACTTCGGCTTCGACATTTTCAAAACGGGCGTCGCCGCCCCGACGACCACCAAAGGCGGCGGCGGCGAGATCGCCGCCGGGGTGCTCTCGCCGGACGCCGCGTGGGGCATCACCGGCAGCAAAGACGGTGTCATCCGCATCTGGGACGTGGAAAAGAAAGACCGCATCGGCGCCGATTGGCCGATCTCGAAGAATAGCGTCGCCGACATCGGCGTGACCACCGACAAGAAGAGCGTGATCGTAATCGACAGCGAAGGCGAAGTCAAAGTCGGCGATGTCGCCAAACGCGAAGCCGTCGCCACCGTGAAGGCCGTGACCACGGGTGTGAACGGGTTGATCGTATCGCCGACCTCGGACAAATTCGCCACGCTGAGCGTGACGGGTGAAGTGCGCGTGTTCGACATGAAGTGCAAGGAAATCGCCAAGTGGCAACTGCCTTTCGCCGCGAATGCCGCCGTGTTCACCATCGACGGCAAGAAGCTGCTCACCGCCAACTCCGACGGCACGGCCTTCGTATTAGACGTGGAGTAATCGCGGGGATAATAGCAACAGCCCGCTCGCGCGGGCTGTTGTTTCCTGATTCGTCTTCCCCCAAACCTCACTTCTTCGCGACGGGCGCTTGGGCCATGGCCACGACCAGCACTTGGATCTTCGTTTCGATGCCGTAGCCCAACGACAGCGGCACTTCCGTGAGGGTATTCGCTTCTTTGATCGGCGTTTCCAGCTTGATCATCTCGGCTTCGACCTGCAGGTTCTTGCCCTTCAGGGTCTTGCTGATTTCGTTGGCGCCGATCGAACCGTACAGGTGGTTCTCTTCGTTCGCCTGGGCTTCGATGGTGATCGTCGTCAGGCGGGACAACTGCTCGGCCAAAACCTTCAAGTCGGCGAGGCGGGCTTCCTTGGCCTTGGTGATCTTGATCTGGTGTTTCTCGAGCAATTTCAGGTCGTGCGGCGTCGGCACCACGGCCATCCCGTGCGGGATGAGGTAGTTGCGGGCGTAGCCGGCCTTCACTTCCACTTGGTCGCCGACCTTGCCGACGTGGGCCACGTCTTCGACCAGCACCAGCAGCGTGCCGCCGCCGGGGCCTTTTTTCACTTGGTTGCGCTTGCGTACTTTCGGCGCCGGCAGCGCGCGGACTTTCGGCTCGTCTTTGCCTTTGCTCTTCGGTTTGCTCGCGGTCTTCGCCATGGGAGTGAACCTATCAGGGCCATCGGATGCCATGCATCCGATGGCGGGTGTACGGAAATTAAAACGGGATGTCGCCTTCGGACTGATCGGGTGGGTTGTCATGATCGCGCTGGGCGGGCTGCTGGGCCGGGCGACCCGCGTTCCGGGGCGGGCTGTAACTGGCCCGGTCTTCGCCACCACCGCCGCCGCTGTCAGCGCCGCGGGTGTCGAGAAACTGGATGCTCTCGACGACCATCTTGTGCTTCGAACGTTTCTGGCCGGGGTTGTTTTTGTCGTCCCACGTTTCGTATTGCAGCCGGCCTTCGATGTAAATCTGGGCCCCTTTGCCGCAATATTGGATGATGAGGTCGGTGAGCTTGGTCGGTCGGGTGTCGTCGGCCCGGCTGTACGCTTCGCAGTCGAGGTAGAGCGGGTTGGGGTCGTTTTCCCAAGTGCCGTCGGGTCGCTTCTTGCTTTTGCCGACCGCGAAGCGGAACTTCACCACGGTACTGCCGCTGTTGGGCAGCACGCGCGGCGGCTCCGGGTTGTCGGTCAACCGGCCGATCAGCATCAGTTTGTTCAGCGTCGCCATAATGAAACTCCCGAGGGTGACCCAGTTTAGGGTAGGGTTTCAACATTCAGTTTTGGAAAGTTGGGCCACCACTCTTCAATAGTTTCAACCACTTCGGCCATCGTTGCAATGTCCGTGTTAGGGAATTCGGAGGGAACCGATCCTTCGCCATTCCGCACTCCGAACTGGTTTCACTCGGGATTGTCGTCCCGGCGGCGCGGCGGGCGGCCACCGGCGAGCGGGGGTGGACGGTCGCCGCCGGTGGCGAGACCGCCTTGGAAGCCGCCGCCGAATTCGGCGCCCGGATCGTTGATGAGCGCCGGGTTGATGTCGGTCGGCGATGTTTCTTCTTGCATCCCGCGGAGCGCGAAGCCCGGCGCTTGGTCGTTGCGGGCGACGTCGAGCATCGCCTCTTCCCAGCGGTAGTCGATGTGTGCCGTCAGGTGGCGGAGCAAGTATTCGGTCATGCTCAGGCGGAAGTCGCCGTCCATCGCGGGCTGTTTCGTCGAGTCCATCTTGTAATAGACGATGTAATACGAGCCCTTTTTGTGGGTCGTGTTCGACCGGCGGATGTTGTAAGCGATCTTGCGCTCGTCCCACATGCGGGCCACGAGGATCTCGGCGCCGTGTTTTTCCAGCGCGGTATGGAGGTTGTTCTTCAGCACTTCGGGCTCGCTCGCCATGCGGTTCGAGTCGAGCAAGAACATCGTTTCGTACAGTTCGACGGGCATCGCCATCCTCTTGGGAATCACCCGCGGTCGCGGGCACGGTCGCCATGGATCGGGCGGGAGGAAAGTCTTCCGCGCGACCCCCGCCCACCACGGCGGGGGAACGACCTTTCAGGGTTTCGGTTCCGGAGCTTCCGGCTCCGCTTCTTTTTTCTTCTTCGCGTCCCGCCGGCGGTCGCGCTCCTCTTGGCTCAACGGCGGATTCTTTTTCTTCGGCGGTTCACTCGGCCCGTTGGCCGCGTTCATGCAAGCGTTGGCACCGTCGCGGATCCAAATTCCCACCGCGTTGGCGGCCGCAGCGATCGCTTCATCGACGGTCGCCCGCTCGCCCGGTTTGAACCGGCTGAGCACGAAATCGACCGCTTCGCCGGGCCCGGGTTGGCCGACGCCGATCCGCATCCGGAGGTAGGCATCGGTGCCCAAGCTCTCTTGGATGCTCTTGAGTCCGTTCTGGCCACCGGCGCTGCCATTCGTGCGAACCCGCAGCTTTCCCAGCGGCAGGTTGAAGTCGTCGCAGATCACCAGCACGTCGTTCGCGGTCAGTTTGTAGAAGTCCGCAATCGCCCGGACCGACCGCCCGCTGAGGTTCATGAACGTCTCGGGCTTCACCAGCAAAATCTTCTCGCCGGCTTCGGTCGTCTCGGCGACAATCGCTTGAAACGAACTCTTAAAGGCTCCGACGTTCGGCGCCGCCGCCAAGTAATCGATCACGTCGAAGCCGATGTTGTGCCGGGTGCCGGCGTATTTGGCCCCCGGATTCCCGAGGCCGACGATCAATCTCATTGGAGTCTTTCGTCATTTGTCCTTCGAGATTCGGCCTCCGGATCACACCGCTGAGGGTCGCCGAATGAAGCATCGCACAGCGGAGCCCGAATAACGAATGACGAATGGCTCTTCCGGGTTATTCCTCGTCCCCTTCCTTCGGCTTCTTGGCCGTGAGAACTTCCGGCTCGGTGCCGGTGGCTTCGGTCGGTTCCGGCTCTTGGCCCGGCAGTTTCAGTTGGACGACGACGGCCGTCGGTTCTTCGAGCACCGTCACGCCGACCGGCAGCTTGAGGTCGCTGACGTGGATCGGGTGGCCCAATAGCAGGGCGCCGATATCGACGCGGACGCTTTCGGGGATCGCCGTGGCCAAGCACTCGATGTGCAGTTCGTGCAGCGGTTGTTCGAGCACGCCGCCGCCGGTGGTCTTCGGAATCCCGCGGAGTTCGACCTTCACTTTCACCTGCACCGTGTCGGACGCCGAGACGCGGAGGAGGTCGAAGTGGGTGATGTGCTGGCTGAGGTAATCGAACTGCAAGTCCTTGATCAGGACGGTGTCTTTCTTGCCGGCGATGTCGATTTCGATGGTCCGGGCTTTCAGCACGCGGACGGCGTGGTTGAAGTCTTTGGCCGACACCGACACCTGCACCGGCGTCTCTTTGTGGCCGTAGACGATGCCGGGGATGAAGCCGGTTTTGCGGAGCTTGCGGGCGATGCGGGTGCCTTTGCCTTCGCGGACGTGCACCGTCAGAGCGACAATTTGCGACACAGTAAGAACCTCGGGCGAACCGCGACTCTCGCGCCGGTGGTGGCGCTACCCTCGCATCTGCCGTATTGTGTGATGGCCGAGGCGAACCCTCGGGGAAGCATATTATGGAAGACTAACGAGAATTGGCAAGGGCGAACCGAAGTGAATGCTCGACGTTACGCGATCTCCAACACCGCGCAGGTTTCTTGGTAGCTCGTCTCGAGCGAGAGCATCACTCGGAGGTCCTGAGTCAGCCAGATGGGGAGCGTCGGCAGCGGTTGGCCGATTTCCATCGGGTAGAACCAAGCGTCCAGTAGTGGGCTTTGCTTGCGGGGCTTCCGGGTGCGCAGCGTGACGGCGTAGGTGTGCGGCGGACTGGGTGCGAGGTTCGGATCGCTGCGGCCGAGTGAGCCCAACAACTCGGCGTACAAGTTCGACTGCCGAACCGTGACCAAATCAACGATGGAAACGCAGATGTCTTTTTGGAGTAGCGAGGCGACTTTCCCGATGAAAGCTTCGCGGGCACCGGGCCGGTCTTTGTTCGACGGGCTGACGATCTCGATCGCCGCGACGAGCCGCCGGCCGCGTTCGATGTCGTAAATCTGCACTTCGTAAATATCTTGCTCGGACAGGTCGGCTTCCACCGTGAGCGTGGGGGACAGCTCAGTCAACGTCGCCGTTCCGCCGTCACCGGTGGGAGCGTCCGGCTCGCGGGAGTCGAGGTCGTACGCGCTCACATCCACTTTGAACGGGGAGCCGAGATGGATATTCGGCCCGGCCCGAAATCCTGCGGGCAGGATGGTTCGCAAAGTGCGGACGATTTCTCCGGGCCATTGGCCGTGCATTTCGTCCCACGAATGGGTATCGTTCACCGGTGCACGGAAATGATCGCGGAGCGGCATCTCGATCCTCCCAAGGAGTGATGATTATACACTCGCTTTCGCCTTCCACTTCGCCGCGATCGCTGCGGGGATCGCCAATAGGCCCGAGATTTCGCAAGCGGCGCCCAAGTCGGCGGCCGCCTTGGGCATGCCGTAGACCACGCTCGTCGCTTGATCCTGCGCGATGGTGTGCCAGCCCGATTGCCGCAGGCCGAGCAGGCCGCTGGCCCCGTCGCTGCCCATTCCGGTGAGCAGCACGGCGACGCCGCCGTCGGGCCAGTTCAAGCGGGCGCTTTGAAAAAAGACATCGACACTCGGGCGGTAGGGGTAGGCCTTCGGGTCGGGGGTGTAGGCGAATTTGCGGCGGTTCGTCACCACGAGGTGGTCATCCGAGGCGGCGACGTACACCCGGCCCAGTTCCACGGGATCGCCGGAGCGAATCGCGTGGACGCGCAGGCCGACGCGGGCGCCGAGCCAATCGGCGAATCCCTCGGCGAACGCGGCCGCGATATGCTGCACGACGACGATCGGTCCCGGCGCACCGGCGCCGATCCCGGCCAGAACCTTCGCGACGGCGTCGGGGCCACCGGTGCTCGCGCCGATGGCCAACATCGGGTGGCCGGTCGGCGCGACCCCTCCCAAAGCCGGCAGCAAGTGGGTCAAACCTGTGGAACCGGTCGATTTCCGCATGGTTTCGAATTTCGCCAGTCGGGCCAGCAGCGGCTCCGCGCCGACGATCGTGTTGTTCGAGCCGAGCGACGGCGTCCGCACGGCGTCCAGTCCGCCGGCGCTCAGCGCCTCGTACACTTTCGCGTGGTTCGACCGCACGCTGGAAGTCACGATGAGAATCGGGCACGGGGACTTCGCCATGATCCGCCGCGTCGCTTCGGCGCCGTCCATCACGGGCATCACGAGATCCATCAAGATCACGTCGGGCCGATCCGCCGCGGTCTGCCGCACGGCCGCTTCGCCGTCGAAGGCGACCCACGCGACTTTGTAACCGTCCACGGATTCCACCACGCGGCGCAGGACGGCCACGGCCAAAGGCATATCGTTGACAATCGCGATCCGAGTCATGATCCGGCCGATCCGATGAGGTCGCCGATGGCGTCCATGTAAGTGGTGTCGTGGAAACTGCCCTTTGTCAGGTAGTAATTCGCCCCGACTTCGAGCCCGCGCAGGCGATCTTCCTCGCGGTCTTTGTACGACACGATGATGACCGGGAGTTGGGAGAGGTGGTCGTCGTCCCGGATTCGCCTCACCAATTCTAGGCCCGTCATGCGCGGCATGTCGACGTCGGACACGACCAAATCGTACCGTGCCGCCCGCACCCGGTTCCAGCCGTCTTGGCCGTCCACGGCCACGTCGACCTCGTAGCCGTGCGCCCGCAGCAACTGCCGCTGCACTTCGCGCACCGTGATGGAATCGTCCACGACCAGCACGCGCTTCTTCGATTGGCTCTTGGGGGCATCTTGCTCGGCCCGCCGCAGCGTGCCCAGTTGAATGAACTGATCCATCGAGCGCAGCAGGTCTTCGACATCCGCGATCAACACCGGCGCACCGTCGTCGAGGATCGCCGCGGAACTCACGTTCGGCACCTTCCCCAAGCGCGGATCGAGCGGCCGGACGACGAGGTCCTGCTCGCCCCGGAACGCATCGACGATCAACCCGTACGTCCCCGTGGCATCCCCGAGCAAAAGTACGCAGAGGTCGTCGCTCCCGGCGACGGCCGCATCGACATCCATCAATTGGGCCGCGAAGACGAGGCCGATGTTCTGCCCGTCCACGGTGGCGAATTGGCAATTTTCGAGCGAGCGCACGTCGCGCCGGGGAATGCGGATGAGCCGATCGACCCGCGTGTGGGGGAAGGCGTACGGCTCGCCGCCGATATCGACGAGGACCGCCCGCACGACCGATAGAGTCAGTGGCAGAAGCAGGTGGAAGGTCGTCCCTTGCCCGGCGACCGTGGTGATGGTGGCGGTGCCGCCAACGCGACGGAGAGTATCGTGGACGACGTCGAGCCCGACCCCGCGACCGGAGAGTTCGGTGACGGCGCCCGCCGTGGAGAATCCGGGCAGGAATAAGAATTCCAGCAGTTCGCGCTCGGTGAGTCGGCCGACGAGATTGACCGGGGCGAGGGCGCGCTCGCGGACTTTTGCGCGGACGCGGTCGAGGTCGATCCCGGCCCCGTCGTCGCGCACGGTGATCGAGAGCATCCCGCTGCGGTGCCGGGCTTCCAGAGCGATGACCGCCTCCGCCGGCTTGCCGTTGGCCCGGCGCACTTCCGGTGTTTCGATACCGTGATCGACGGCGTTGCGGAGCAGGTGCGTCAGCGGGGCTTCGAGTTTCTCGAGGATATCGCGGTCCACTTCGGCGCTCGCGCCGATGAGGTCGAATCGGACCGATTTGCCGAGCGTGCGGGCCGCGTCGCGCACCAACCTCGGGAAGCCTTGGCCGCCGTCGGAGAAGGGCCGCATCCGGCTGGCGATGACTTCGCGGTAGAGCCGGCTGTTCAAATCTTCGGCCTGCCCGGCATGGTCTTCGAATTCACCGACGCGCTTCAGCAGCAGGAGCCGCGTGCGGGCCGCGTCTTTGCGGGCTTGTTGCAGATTCGTCGTCAGGATGTCGAGCGGCTGGCCGTCGATGAGGCCTTGCGCCAAGCGATCCATTTGCCCGGAGAGGCGGTCGTAGTGCTTGCGGAGGTCGAGCAGCGACCCGGCGAACAACTGAAGCCAGCGGGCTTGAACCAGCGATTCCCCGGCGAGGTTCATCAGGCGATTCAAACTCTGCGCCGTGACGCGGACGACTTGTTCCGTCGGGACGGGCGAGCCGACCGTGTCAACGGACGGATAGTCGCTCAGGTCCGGTGCGTCCACGATTTTCCCAGTCCCCCGATCATTGACACGGTCGGCTCGCCCCGCGACGATTTCCCCCCGCGCGATGGCGGCGCAGACTTCCCGCAGCGCCCGCGCCTCGGCGGCCCGGCTCCGCACCCAATCCGCGAGGTCGCCTGAGCCCATTGCCACCAGTACGTCGGTCGCCTTCAACATCGCGTCGATGGCATCGGCGTTCAACTTCAACCGGCCGGCGCCGGCGCTCACGAACGCGTCTTCGAGGTGGTGGGCGAGTTCGACGGCGTCATCGACGCCGACGATGCGGGCCGCGCCTTTGAGCGAGTGCGCCGCCCGCATGAGCGGTTCGATGCGCTGCGGATTCGACGGGTCGCGCTCGAGTTCGAGCAGGCCCTGCGCCAGCGTCGCACCGTGGCTGCGCACTTCCTCGCGGAAGAGTTCGAGCAGGCCCGCGTCGATGTCGAAGACCGCGATCGGCGCGTCCGGCACCGATTCCGGAACGGGCGCTTCCGGCGCCCGTGGGGCCGCTTCGCCGTCGGAGCGTTCGATGGCATCGAGAATCGCGGAATAGTCCCCGCCCGGCTGATTGCCCAGTCGAAGCTCGAGTTCGGCCGCGATCTCCGCCAACGCGGACTTCCCGACGATGCGGGCCGCGCCGCGGATGGAGTGCGCGGCTTGGATCAATTCGGATCGTTCGCCGCCATCGCGGCGCAAGATCGCCAGTTGTTCGCGCACCTCGGTGCGGAACAATCCCATCATCGGATCGATTTCACCGGTGTCGCTCATCGCAGTTTCACCCGCAGCGCCTCGAAGAGCCTCTCGTCGTCGAGCAGGCCCACGGAGCGATTCTCCCAAGCGAAGACCCCGCGCGTGAGATGGCCAGCGGCCCGGCCGATTGTCGCCGGCGCCGCCGCGATGTCCGCTTGGGGGAGCCGGTGGACGCGCTCGATGGAATCGACCCCGAGTACCCAGCGCTCCGAGTCGCGGCGCACCACCAGCATTCGTTCCGCGCCCGGCGACTTCGCGGCGGAAGGGGCCGGTAGCCCGAGGATTTTCCAAAGGTGAGCGCACAGCGTGAGTTCGCCGCGGATGTTGACGAGGCCCGCGAGAATCCCGGCCCGGTGGGGCACGCGGTGGATGGTTTTGGCGGCCGTCACCTCCGCCAAAGCCTGCAACGGGAGGGCGAGCCACTCCTCGGCCAACCGGAAGATCAGCAGGCCGATGAGGTCGGCGGCTTCGTCTTCGATCGGCTGGGCGAGTCGCTCGGTCCATTCATCGAGGTAGCCGGGCGGCGATGGCGCATTCAAAAAGCGCCGGCCCGCCGCGGAGAAGACGGCGCAGTTTTGGCAGTGCACCACGGGGGGCAACAGCGGGCAGCTGCGGTCGCCGCGCACACCGATGTGGTTCCAGCAATCGGAAGGGGTCCCGGCGGGTGGGCCGGCCAACGCGGGCAATGGGATCATGGGTTCGCCCCCAAGCGTTCGAGCCGGGCCCGGTACATGGCCGCTTGATCGGTGTCGCGCTTCGCTTCCGCCAGTAGCAAGCCGTGCGTGAGCGCGTCGCGGTGGTGCGGGTCGAGGTAGAGCGCTTTGCGGAAGGCGTCGAACGCTTGGTCCAGTTTGCCGCCAGCCCCGTACACGACCCCGAGCAAACAGTAAGCTTCGGCCGTGGGGGCGATGGCGACCAATCCTTGGCATTCCGCGAGCGCCTCGGTCAATCGGCCGGCGTCGGCGTCGCGTTTGGCTTTCGCCAGACTCGGCGGCACTCGGCCGCCGCTGACGGGGGGTCTCGGACCACCGCTCGCCGGCGCGGCCGAGGTCGGCCGGCCGCCTGAAGCGGGGCCGGGGCGGGCCTTCAATTCCGACTTCGGCTCGGCCATCGACTTCCTCAGGAAGAGAAAGCAGCCGTCCGGGCCGACGGATTCGAACTGCGAACCGTGGAGATTTCCCGCTTCGGCATGCCCGACGGCGAGAAGGCCCTCGACCGCGAGCAGGCGGTCGAGGGTCTCCAGTGCCATCAGCCGCGCCGCGGGCGTGAGGTAGATCATCAAGTTCCGGCAGAGGATGACGTCGTAGCGCCCCCCGTCGGATATCAGCGACGCGGGATCGAACAGATTGCCGACGCGGAACCGGACGAGGCCGCGGATCGACGCGTGCAATTCGCTTAACTCACCGACGGGTGCGAAATGGCGGGAACGGAGTTCGGCCGGGGTTTCGCGGAAGGAGAAATCGCGGTAGCGGCCGCCCTGCGCCACCGCGATCGACACGCTGCACAAGTCGATCGCGTCGATGCTCCAATGCGCCGGTGACAACCCGTTGTCGGTGAACATCATCGCGATCGAATACGGTTCTTCGCCGGTGCTGCAGGGCAGGCTGAGGATGCGGACGGGGCGCACCGGGTTCCCCGCGAGCTTCGATTGCACGTGCTTCACCAGCGCGTCGTAAATCTTCCCGCCCCGGAAGAACCAAGTTTCCGGCACGATGATGGCGTCGATCAACGCCTGAAATTCCAGCGGATCGCGGGCCAGGCGCGCGGCGTAGGCGTCGAACCCGTCGGTAATCGACACCCGCAAACGCTCGTCGACGGCGTTCGGCACCGCGGTGGCGCCGAGTGAATCGGGCTGCAAGCCCGTGCGCGCCGTGATCAACTCCCGGATGCGGGTGAGGCTCATCGCAGCACCTCCGGCGGCGGGCACCAGAGTCGCTCGCGGTCGGCCGGCGGCAGCAACTTGTCCGGGTCGAGCAGGCGCAAGATGCCTTGGTCGTCCGCGATGATCATGCCGAGGCCGATGCCGCCGGGCGTCAGGGCCTGCGTGATCGTCGAGAAACCGGAGCCGAGCGTGCGCAACTCGGAGACTTGGCTCGTCAATAAGCCGAGAAGCCGTTCGAAGCCGGTGTTCGGGTCGGTCTGCGGGATCAAGATAATTCGGCTGCTGAGGTGTTGCGGGCACGGCCCCTGCCCGGTGAGGTCGTGCAGGTCGATGACCGGAACGACCATGCCGCGGAAGACGAACACGCCGGCGAGCCACGGCGGGCCGCCACTGAGGGGCTTCAACCTCACTTGCGGCACGACTTCGCGGACGGTCCGAATATCCAGACCGATCCGCTCTTGCCCGATTTGAAACGTGAGGACGAGCATGGCGACCGTCACACCTTGAAGGACGCGATCTCGGAGTTCAGTTGTTCGATGGAACTGCGCAAGTGGGCCGTGGCGCGGTTGAATTCATCGAGGGCCGCCGCTGTGAGGCGGATGTTCCCGGCCATCGCCCCCATGGCTTCATCGATCTGTTCGGCGCCGATGGTCTGGTTGCGCATGCCTTCGTTGACGAAGCGGAAGCGCTCGTCGAGGCCGGACACCTCGGTGATGATCTGCCCCGTCTGGCCGTTGATCTCGGCGACGCGGCCGACGCTCGAGCGCACTTGGTCGCTGAATTTGTCCATCTGCATCACGCCGGAGGCGACGGCGTCTTGCATCAGTCGCACCATGCTTTCGATGTCGAGGGTCGCCACGGCGGTCTGGTCGGCGAGCCGGCGGATTTCCCGCGCGACGACCAAGAAGCCGCGGCCGAACTCCCCGGCCTTCTCCGCTTCGATGGCCGCGTTGATCGACAGGAGATTCGTTTGATCCGCCACTTTGGTGATCGTGACGACGACCATGTTGATGGTGTCGGCCTTCTCGCGGATGGTGGCGAGTTTCGCCGAAATCGACGCCGTCGATTCGACGAGTTGCCCCATCGTTTGTTCCATCGCCACGAGGCGTTCGCGCCCGGCGACAGCCAACGTCGAGGTATGGTGCGCCCGTTCGTGCACGTCGTCCATCGTCGTGGACAGTTCCCGGCCGGTCTGCGATATCTCGCGCACGGCGGCGGCGATTTGCGTGCCGGACGAGTTCAACCCCGCCACTGTCCCCTGCTGCTGCTGGGCGGTCGCCGAAATTTGCGACGCCGTGGCCAGCACTTGGATGCTCGACTCGCGCACTTTGCTCACGACGCTTTGGATCTTGTAAATGAGGTGGTTGATGCCGGTGCCGAGTTGGCCGAGTTCGTCTTTCGTTTCGATGGGGATGCGCGCCGTGAGGTCGCTGGCGCCGCCGGCCATTTCTTCGACCCGCGCGATGAGCGTGTTCGTCGATCGGACGATCCCGCGCGCCAGTGCCGTGCCGAAGAGCGCGAGCAGCGAAATCGAAACGACGCTGAGGACGATCATCGCGTTCATCCATAAGCCGCTGTCGGTGGCGGCGTCGGCCTCGATCTGGCGCGTCGCCTTGTCGGTGGCGTCGCAGAAGTCATCGACCGCCGCGCGGTGCTTGCGGAACTTCGGGCGGATCCGTTGGCCGAGGACTTCGCGCGCTTTCGCCTGATCTTCCTTGCGGCCGATCAGCGGCAGGAATTCCTCTTTGGCGATGCGGAAAATCTCTTGCCCACCGGGGCGGAGGATCTGCGTCAACTGCTTTTTCAGTTCGCCTTCGGGCAACTTGGTGTCGAATTCCGCGTGTCGTTTTTCGAAGAGCGACTCCAGATCGGCGAAGCGATCCCGGAGCTTGCGTTGCTCCGCGGGGTCGGTCTCCGTCTCCAGTTCTTGGAGCACCAAGTAGGCTTGCCCCGCCGAGAGCGTCGGCGGCGCGATCTCCAAATTGACGTCGTTGTAGATCCCGATCTTTTGATACACGGGCCCACTCACGCGATATTGGTGCATCTCGTAGATGGCGAGCGCGAGCACGGCGCCCAAGCCGACGCAACTGAAGAGCAGCAGCGCGTAGAGCCGCGTTTGGATTCGGTAATCGGAGAGCCGGAGCATCGGTGCCTCGTTGTCAACTGAAGCGAATGTCGAGGATCGACAGGTCGTCCGTGAGCACGTCCACGCCGCGCAGTTCCTTCAAGCGGGTATACAGCTCGTCCATCAAATCCGGGTTGTCGGCCTGCGGCGCGAGATAGTCCAAAAATTCTTCCCATGTCCACATGGCGTCGTCGGCCTTCTCGATCTCGAAGGCGCCGTCGCTGAAAACGAGCAGCCGGGCGGCCGTTTCGAGAATCGCTTCACCCCCTTCGAACGGATAACCGGGGGGCATCAAGCCGATCCAAGGGTTCATCGACTCGAACTGCTGGAGGCCCGCGTCGGTGTAGAGCAGCGCCGCCGGGTGCGCGGCGTTGCAATGCTTCAACACCCGGGTCGATTTCACGTAGACCGCGTAGAAGATCGTGAAGTATTTGCCGTCTTGGCGATCCATCTGGAAGACGTCGTTCAGCCGGCTCATCACTTGGATGGGGTCGAGGAAGTCGGTGTCGGCGAGCGAGCGGTTCGAGATCACATTGGCCGCCGAGACCGCCAGCAGCGCCGAGCCGATACCGTGCCCACTGACATCGAGCAAGTAGATCACCAAGTGATCCGGGTCATGCCAGTGGAAGCCGAAGATGTCGCCGCCGAGCGAGGCGTTCGGCACGAAGCGCCAGCCGATGGCCACGTCCCCCATCAGCGGCGGCGGCAGCAGCGACTCGACGTACTTGGCGGCGCGGTTCAATTCCCCCGCGAGTTGCAATTGGCTCTCGGCGAGCTGGGCATAAGCGTCGTTGCGTTCGACGAGGTTGCGGTAGGCCTGCGAATGGTAGCGGATGCGGGCGATCAGTTCGATCTTGTCCGGCAGCTTGACGAGGTAGTCGTTGGCGCCGAGCGCGAAGGCCTTCGCCTTCACCAGCGGTTCTTCTTTGCTCGACAGCACCACCATCGGCGTGTCGCGGGTGCCGGGGTTCACGCGGTAAAACTTCACCAGCAGCAACCCGTCAACCTCCGGCATGACGAGATCTTGCAGGATCACCGTCGGCCGGATGCGGTTCGCCGTCGGGATCGCTTGGGCCGGATCTTGGCAGAAGTGGAATTCGATGGCGGGGTCGTCGAGGAGCATCCGTCGAACCGACTCGCCGACGAAGGCTTGGTCGTCCACGAGCAACACCCGGATCGTGCGATCCGGTGCGGGGGCGTCGGTGAACCGGGCCGGGGCGATCATGGCGGACGGCGGGGCGAGGCGCGGGAGAGAATGGAAGGAGTCTAACCCGCCGCAGGACCCGTGCCTATCACCGTTGTCCGGAAGATGTGGGAAATCCGGGGGAGCGAGCCGAGGCGTTCGGGTTGGGGGAGTTATTCGGGAAGTTCCGCCGGAAGAGGCAGCGGTGGTCGATCGGCGATGGCCCGGTAGCGGTAACCGATGTCGACTTGTTCGAAACCCAGCGATTGGCAGATGCCGACGCCGGCTGGGTCGTCGGCCCAGACTTGCAGTTCGGCCATGGCGAAGAATTGATCCTGCAACAGTTTCAGGATGCTGGCGAGCAAGAACTTCGCCAGTCCTTGCTTGCGGAGGTGAGCCCGGATTTCCACGTCGAACAGCCCGGCTGCGGGCATGTTCCACTTCCAACTGTAGCCTTCCAAGTCCCAGTGCACGGCCCGCCCGGCAGGCTGGCCCGTCATTTTGTCGACGATGCGGAACTCGATCGGATCGAGCAGGCCCCAGATGCACTCTTCCCACCACGAGCTGCTGACCGTCGGCCGGATCATCTGGATGTCGTAGCGCCGCCGCAGTCCGGCGAAGCGGGCGTCGGCGACGTGGATCGGCAGATCGAGCCGCCGTTGGAAGATGATGTGCGCTTCGCCCTTTTCGTACCCGACTTTATTCAAGAACGGCTCGGCATCGGTTTCGCTGTCGAGGATGCCGGGGGAATTGGCGCCGCCGTACAGGCCGAAGAGAAACGGATTGAACGGGCGCTGCGAGCCGAAGACGATGACGTTCGATCCGCGTTCGCGCAGGTACGCTTCTGCACGGCGGACGAGTTCCCGGCCGATACCGCGCTTGCGGAACTCCGGTCGCACGACGACGCAGCAGATGACGCCGCCGGAATGGTCGAGGGCGGTGCGCTCCTCGTTCGGGCCGAAGCCCGCGAGGACGAACCCGGCGACTTTTTTCGTCTCGGGTTCGACGGCGAGGATCAACCCCTCACGGTCGAAATAGGGTTTGCTGAGGATCCAACGGTCGATCAAGCCGGCCAGGCGGAGCGGGTAGGCGCCCCGGCCCGTGAGCGCCTCGTTCCACACTTCCACCAGCGCGGGCGGATCATCGTTGCGGAAGGGGCGATACAGCATGGGTCACGAAGGTGGGGCCGCGAGCGATCTCAGGATTGGCCTTACGATAGCCCGCCCGCCGCGCGAATGGAAGGGATCGCGGGAAATTGTCGGCGCGGGTCGCCCCGCGGCATTGCCGATTGACGAATCGCGGTCGCCTTCGCACGATGAATCTACCCGCCGCAGTAACTTCATCTGGGATCGCCCGCCATGCAGCAGACTCTCATCCTCCTGAAGCCGGACGCCGTGCAGCGCCGGTTGATCGGCGACATCGTCGCCCGCTTCGAGCGCAAAGGCCTCCGCCTCGCCGGATTGAAACTCGTGCAGTGCACGCGCGAACTCGCCGAAAAGCACTACGCCGTGCACAAAGGCAAACCCTTTTACGAATCGCTGCTGACCTTCTTGACGAGCGGACCGACGGTGGCGCTCGTGCTCGAAGGCCGCGAAGCGATCGCCGTCTGCCGGCATCTCATGGGCCTGACCGACGGCGCCAAATCGCCGCCCGGCACTATCCGCGGCGACTTCGCCATCAGCGTGCAGAACAACCTCGTCCACGGCAGCGACAGCGCGGAAAACGCCGCCATCGAAATCGCCCTATGGTTCGCGCCGACCGAACTGGTGAAGTACGCCGGCGTTGACGCGGCATGGGTCGGGTAGAATGCCAGACAGGAGGATCGATCCATGACGACCGCGCTCGCCGAGCCGCTGATGACCATCGAGGAATTCTCGCGCCATCCCGATCGGGATCACACCGAGTTGTTGGATGGCGTTCTCGTGGAGCGACCGATGGGCGCCAAATCCGGATTGATCATCGCAAACTGGCTAGCATTGATTGGCCAGTATCTGCGAGGCCGGCGATTGGGCGCTTGCTGCAGCTCGGATACCGGCTACATACTCTGGCCGAACAACCAGCGTCGGCTCCGCTTTCCCGATGCCTCGTTCGTCGCGGCAGCGCGATTGCCCGACGGCAAAGTGCCTGAAGGATATTTCCACCTCGCCCCGGATTTCGCCGTCGAAGTCGTGTCGCCCAATGATGGCGGCTGCGAAATCCAAGAGAAGGTCGAAGAGTACCTCGCGGCCGGGACGCGGGTCGTCGCCGTGATCTACCCGCGGGCCGAAGTCGTATTGCTTTTCCACGCCGATGGACTCGTGCTGAAATTCACATCGTCGATGGCGCTGGAAATCCCGGAACTTTTTCCCGGGTTCCAATGCCCGGTGGCGGAGCTTTTCACCATCGATTAACGCAGCGAATCCAGAATCTTGATCCGCATCGCGCTGAGCGCCGGGACCAATCCGCCGAGCCGGCCCATCACGAGCGTGAAGAGCATCCCCATCGCGATGACCTGCGCATCGACCGTGATCGTCAGAGCCACGCTCTTGCCGCCGGGGCCACCCCCGCCGCCGGACAGTGTACTCGTCGAAGCGCGCCCGTCGGCGAAGATCCACGCCAGCAAGCAGCCCGCCGCCCCGCCGATGACTGCGATGGCCAGCGACTCCAGCAAGAACGACACCGTCACCTGCCAGCGTTTGAAACCGAGCAACCGCAGCACACCGATATCGCGGATGCGTTGGGCGATGGTCGCGAACATCGTCGTCATCATTCCGAAGACGCCGCCGATGGCCATGACGACGCAGACCACGACGATGGCCGCGAGGAAGGTGTTGTTCGTCTTCGTGAGTTCGGCGTAATAGTCGGGCTCCGAGAACGCCTTGAGCTTCTGCTGCGTGTAGCGGTTGTTGAGGTGATAGGCAAACTCGCGCGAGGCCCGCTTGGTATCGGCGTCGGTTCGCATCACGAGCGTCGTGTATTTTTCTTTGCCGAAGGGCTTGTAGATCAGGCTGAACCGCTTGACCCAGATCTCGGAGCCGAAGGTTGAACCTTCGGATTTCATGACGCCCGTGACGAGCCAATCCATCTCGCCGAGTTCGAAGATGTCGCCGACTTCCAAACGTTTCTTGCCGTAGTCCGGCCCGAGCGTCGCGGCGATGCCTTCGCCGAGGACGCACTGCACGACGCTGCGTTTCTTGTCCGGGTCGCGCGGATCGGGTTCGACCCCGTTGACGCCGAACCAACGGCCGCCGTTGTAAAGCGTGACGTTGTGGACCTCCGCCGCGATTTGCGGATCCTCGAAAGTGCGCAGCTGCACGAAGCGCCGCCGGGGCGGCTCGGTGTTGGGTACCACTTGGTTGATGCTGTAGAAGGTCTCGCGGCTCGCCAACTTCCGCGTCTTGCCGCCGATTTCCATCTCGCGGATGGCCACCGGGATCTTCAGCTTATTGCCTTTCTCGTCTTGGTCCGCGACTTCGCGCTCGACGTTGTCGAGATCCCCGTAACCGAGATTGCTGAAGATTTCGTCCGTCGAACCGTCCGACAGCACGAAGACGTTGCCGGGGACGCCGGTGTTCTCGGTGAGGCTGTTCATGCCGTTGACGAAGGCGAGTAGGAACGTCAGCAAGAAGATCACGGCGGCGAACGCCACCGCGGTCATGGCGTTGGTTTTCCAACGCACGCGGACGTTGCGGAGGTTGTAACTCAGCGGCACTTTGCCGATGAACAGCAGCAGCAGCACATCGAATCCGTAGATGGCGAGGATCACGAACGGCCAGTGCTGCACCATCGCCGGGGGCAGCTTTTCGTGCAGCGGCGTCTTCAAGAACGTCTGCACGTCGGGCGGGAACTTCGAGATCGCCGCTTCTTTCTCGATGTCGTTTTGGCCCATGAAACTGCCGGGGGCGGGCAAGAAGAACCGAGCGACGACCGCGAAAGAACCGCGTTCACCTAGCGGCATCCGACTCACCAGTTCCACCGAACAGGCGAGGAGCACGAACAGGATGATCAACCCGGAGAATGCGGCCGTGAACCGGCGGAACGTCCGGACGAACCAACTCTGCCGGCCGACTGCCTCGGCGAGCACCGATTCTTGCGGGGCGATGGCCGGAAAGGCCAACAGCAGGGCCGACAGCGGCAACAGTGACAGACCGAGCACGAGGCCCGAGCCGAAGACGGCCAACACCCGTTTGACGACGGTGATCGCGAAATTGACGAGCAGTTCGAGCACGGGGCCACTCCGGTCGGGCGAAGGCGAGGATCCGGAGTAATAGTTGTAGTCGAGTTGCGATTCGCCGTCATCGGCTGATTTCGTCTTCACTCACGATGAACTCTGAAATGCAGAATGCCTGTGCGATCTCGCACAGGCACGTTATTCCGGTTCATTCATCGCTTCTCTCCAACCTCACCCCTTCTTCTTCTCGGCGAGCTTTTCTTTCAGTTTCTTCAGTTGTTCGGGGTCCAGGTTCCCGGCGGGTTGGTATTTCTCGAACTCGTCCTTCGTGATGATGCCGTCCTTGTCGGCGTCGGCTTTTTCGAACAGGCTGTCGAAGACTTTGTCGAGCATGCCGGCGCCGCCGGGGATCTTGTCTTTGATCTTCTCGGCCATCGTTTCGCGGAACTTCTTGAACTCGTCTTTGGTAACTTTGCTGTCTTTGTCGGCGTCCATCTGTTCGAAAAGCTTGGACTTGTCGAGGTTGCCGAGTTTGCCCTTGGCCGGGGGCTTTTTCTCGTCTGCGGCGAATGAGGTAGCGACGGCGCAACAGACGCAAAAGGCGGCGGCGAGGAGCAACTTGCGAAGCATGGCGATCTCCGAACTGGGTGGTGGGGCTGATGGGTATAACACGGCGCGGCTTCGACAGTTACGGATTTTTCGACCCAAATCCAATACCGGCGCTTTTTTCGGGCAGATTCCCTTGACGCCTTCGGGGTAATCCTTATGTTCAAGGGTTCCCGAATCGGTCGGGTTGCGGAATCGCGTGTGATTTTGGGCCGGGAGGCTGCTTGTGGCTGCTGCGAACGAACGAATCCGGATCCGCATGGAAGGCTATGACCACGAAGTGCTCGACCGCACCGCGGCCGAGATCGTGGAGACCGCCCAGCGAACCGGGGCCGAAGTTCACGGGCCGATCCCACTGCCGACCCGCATCGAACGCTATACGGTGCTCCGGTCGCCCCACATCGACCGGAAGAGCCGCGAACAGTTTGAAATCCGCACGCATAAACGGTTGATCGACATCTTGCAGCCGACCGGCAAGACGATCGAAGCCCTGAACAAGGGTTTGAGCCTGCCGCCGGGGATCGATATCAAGATCCGCGTGATGGGCAGCTCGAAGGGTTGATCGTAATTTTGCCCGCCTGAGTGGGGCTGAAAATAGTCCGGACGGTGTTGTGTTTCCGAACCAGAACTGCAGGGCTTCGGGTCTGCCGAATCAGCGTGCGAGGGACTTTCCACAAGTTCCCCACCCCGGCGACAAAGACCCGCTCACCGCAAGGTGACCGGCCCTGACCGCTGGAAGCTTGGCTGGCGATTGCCGGTTCCCCAAGTGAATCCCAGACGGGTATTGTGCCCACGTCGCCGCGAACCGGCCCGTGGGGACTGCGAGGTATTGCGATGGCCGAAACCGAAGCCATGCCCACGAATTCGATGCAGGCCTTCGTTCGCGAATTGACCGAGACGATCAGCATCCCCGTGGTCAGCAAGACCGGGGAAGTCGTCGGTTCGGTCGAGATCGATCCGGCCGAGTTCGGCGGTAAAATCAGCCGGCAACTGTTGCACGAAGCGGTGCTGATGTTCCGGGCCAATCAACGGGCCGGGACGCACCACACGCTCCGCCGCGGGCAGGTGGCGGGTAGCACGAAGAAGATTTTCAAACAGAAAGGCACGGGCAACGCCCGCGCCGGGACGAAGCGGACGAACAAACGCGTCGGCGGTGGTACGGCCAAAGGGCCGAAGCCCCGCGACTACGAATACCACCTGCCGAAGAAGGCCGTCCGGGCCGCGACCCGCATGGCGATCCTCAGCAAGTTCGCCGACGGCGAAGCCTGCATCGTCGAAGACTTGACGATGGCCTCGCCGAAGACCAAAGACATGGCGACGGTGCTCAAGGCGATCAAAGTCGGCAAGAAAGTCGTGATGACGATGACCGACGGCGTCGAGCAGAACGTCGAAAAGGAAGTCTCGCTGTTCGACACCACGGTGTTAATCGGCACGGAAACGAACGACACGAACGTGTACAAATCGGGCCGAAATATCGAGGGCGTCAAGGTGATGCCCGCCGCCGAGTTCAACGCCTACACGGTGTTGAAGCAAAAGCGATTGCTGCTGACCCGCGGCGCCCTGCAACTGCTGCGGGATAAGGGCAAGCCGGTCGAAGCTGCGAAGTAGTGACACAAGACTCCGACCCGTGACCGGGCCGGCTCGCCAGAATCGAAGTTGAGGATTTTGCGATGGCCACGACGCGACCGAAACCGAAACGCTACATCCGCCGCTTGCAATCGCGCAAGCCGTGCGTCCACGGCCCGGCCGGGATCGAGTTGCGTCCGCACCAAGTGCTGATCCGCCCGCTCGTGACCGAAAAGGGCACGCACCAGAGCAGTAAATACAACGCGTACACGTTCGAAGTGAATCCGCTCGCCAACAAGATCCAAATCGCGGCGGCCGTGGCGGAACTCTTCAACGTGACGGTGGAAAAAGTCCGGACGCAGACTCGCAAAGGCAAACACGCCCGCTACCGCCAAGTGATGGGCGTCCAGTCGGACTGGAAGAAGGCGATCGTCACGCTGAGCGCGAACGACAAGATCGACTTCTTCTAATTGGCGAGCCGGCGGCTTGAGCCGCCGGAGTGGTGTTCGTGTTCGCGTATTTTTAACGAGGGTGATCCGATGGGCGTTCGCAACTACAACCCGACATCCGCCGGCCGCCGGGGCGGTTCGGTATCGGATTTCGCCGAGTGCACGAACCCGAACGTCAACGCGCCCTACAAGCC
>JBBRUN010000024.1:0-20688 GCA_038247765.1 Gemmatales bacterium
GCCGATTGCCTGGGTCACGACGATCTCGGCCGACGGGATCGTGAACCTCGCTCCGTTCAGTTTCTTCAACGCGTTCGGGGCCAATCCGCCGGTGGTCGTCTTTTCGCCGACGCTCAAGCGCGACGGCAGCAAGAAAGACACCCTGCGGAACCTCGAAGCGACCGGCGAATTCGTCGTGCATTCCTCCGTGGCCCGGCTTGCGGAGAAGGTGAATCTCTCGTCGAGGGAATTGCCGCCGGACGAAAGCGAAATCGCACTTACCGGTTTGCACACGGTGCCGAGTTTGAAGGTGAAGCCGCCGCGCGTCGCGGAGGCCCCCACTGCGATGGAGTGCAAGGTGCTGCAGATCATCTCCACCGGCACCGGCCCCATCGCCGGGAATTTGGTGATCGGCGAAGTGGTGATGATCCACATCCACGATGACGTGCTCGATGCGAAAGGCCGGGTCGATCCGCGGAAACTGCAAACGGTGGCCCGGCTCAACGGCGAGTACTGGTGCAGGACAACCGACTTGTTCGAACTGCCGCGGCCTTAGTGAAACGAATCATCAGACGCCGATCGCCGGCAACGGGACTTGGCGCATCGGTCCCCACGTGTCGCAAATGCCGATCCTCTTTTACTTCGCTTGCGACAGAGCCGCGTAGTAGGCCAACAGGCCGCGGTGCAGCGAACCGTAGGCTGCGTCGTCGCCTGCTGCGGCGCGGCCGAAGCGGATGTTGTACTTGTGCAGGTGCTTCACCAGATCGCTGACATTGACGCCGATGGTGCTCCACTTGCTGCCGATGATGCCGAGCGATTCGGGCTGCTTGAGGTACTTCAAACCCGCGTCGAGCGATGAGTAAAACGCCAACAGTGCCGAAGCGTCTTTGAGCGTTGCCGGTTTCAACATCGGCTCGGTGATCGGCCTGGCTCGTTCGAGAAGAGTTTGCGTCCGTAAAATGTCAGCGACTGGCACATTCTTTCCGGCTTGTAGAGCCGCGGCGATCGGGGTGTAAGCTTTGTCGAATGCTTCGACCAGCATATTGAAGTCGGGCATTTTCATGATTTCGGGATAATCGAGTTTCGCCGCGTGGAAGCGGTTCAACGCATCGGCGGCCGGTCCCCCGGCGAAGGCGATTTTGCCGACGAGTTCCGACGGGCAGAGGCCGGGGGACGCTTTCTTGTTTTTGGCCTCGAGGGCCAAAATCCGCTCGGCCAATTCGTTGAGGGTCAGCCCGGACAGCAACTGTTCGTCGTTCGGATTGATCAGCGCGCCATCCAAGGCCGGGTTTTCCGGGTTGCTCGCACTCCGACGGGAGGATTGCTCGCGCAGCCAATCGTCGAAGTCGTTTCGGGTCGCCGCGGTGCTCGGCGTTTCCCACTTGGCTTGCTCTTGGGCATTCTTTAGGGCGTTGCGTTGACGGGTCAAATCCGGGAATTGGCCTTCGGAATAGCTGCCGTAGCCACCGGACATCGAGTTCGATGGGGAATAACTCGGCGCGAAGTTGTAGTTTTGGGCGAAAGGGTTGATCGGGAACGGGCTGACGTTCGAGCGATAGTTGTAGAAATTGTACGGTACGCCGGTGTTCGAAACTCCGGATAGGGAGAAATATTGGTACGAATAGAAGCGGTGCGGTGTCTGGAACGCGGGGCGGTAGTAGAAGTTGTTGCCGTAGGCTTGGAACTGCGCTTGGACCGCGGATTCCCCGGCGATCAAAGCCACCAGTGTGAATACGAGCAGGGCGACTGAGCGTGTCATGGTGGATTCGCCTCGATAATGAGGTTGGCGTCGGGTACTGACCGTGTGTGGGTTAACAGAACTACCTCACGATTCGCAAAGTCTGACCAATTATTCGCAACCGATTGATGAGAAACCAAGTAAATCCGACACTCGGGCTTATCCGGGAACCAGAACGATCTTACCGCTGAGCGTGCCCTGTTTCCCCAAGGTGTTATCCTCTTGCAACTTGTGCGCCGCCGCGGCCTCGGAGAACGGGAACATCTTCCCGATCAACGCCTTCAGTTTTCCTTCGAGCAGCCAACGATTGATATCTTCGCCGCAGATCCTTTGCTCGTCCGGCGTCGTGTTGAACATCGCAAAGCCGAACAGCGACAAACCTTTGACGTAGAACGCCCCATTCGGGAAGACCGGCTTGGCCTGTCGGCCGGCCATGACCACGATCCGGCCCCGCGGAGCCATCAAATCGACGGTGCGTTCAAGATCGCTCGGCGGCAGCGTTTCGAACCAAACATCGACACCCTTGCCCCCCGTACCGGCTTTCACGCTCGCGGCGACATCGTCCGTCTTGTAGTTGACGACGATGTCCGCCCCGAACTCACGCGCGAGTTCTGCTTTTTCCGGCGAACCGACCGTCGTGATGACGTTTGCCCCGGTCGCCTTGGCCATTTGAATCACGGCCATGCCGACGCCGCCGGTGCCGCCGTTGACGAACACGGTTTCCCCGGCTTTCAGGTTTGCCCGCCAGAACAGGCCCAAGTGGGCCGTGATGCCGACGAGGGCCAACCCGGCCGCATCTTCGGCCCGTACGGTCGCGGTTAGCGGGTGGAGCCAATCTTCGTTCGGGCTGCAATACTCGGCGAAAGTACCCTGCCGGCCGAGCAGCCCTTGGTTGCTGCCCCAAACACGGTCTCCAACGCGGAAGCGCGAGGCATTCGGCCCGACCGCTTCCACGACGCCGGCCAAGTCGCAGCCCACGATGAACGGCTTCGGCAGGGCCATCACCACCGCGCCACTGCGGATGTAGGTGTCGATGGGGTTGAGCGAAGCCGCCTCCACGCGAACCAGCACTTCGCGATCGTGCGGCACCGGCGTCGGCAAGTCGCCGTATTGGATGACGTCCGGCGCCCCGGTGGTTTCGATGTAGGCGGCTTTCACGATGCGTCCTCGATTGGCGTGTTATCGATTGCGACGACTACTTCTCATTCTTCGAGGCGTACCCTTTCCACACCCACTCGATGGCGTGCGGGAGGAACTGGTTCTGGGCATTGCCGATGCCGTGACTGGCCCCGCGACAGAATAGGTACTGGTATTCGTAGCCCTTTTCTTTCAACACCTTGGCCATGCGGTGGTTGGCTTCCACCCAATCGTGCATGTCGTCGCGCATGATGTTCGGGTTGAGCAAGTCCTTGTCGCCGACGGCCATGAATAGGCGGATCGGTTTTTTCGGTTCTTTGGGGATCAGCGTTTCGTGGAAACCCCAAGCCCCGTCGGGGAACTTGGCATCGAACGGCCAAGCTTGGTTCACGAACGTGCCCGAGGTCGTCAGCACGCGGTGGTAGAGATCGTTGCGAAACCAGGCCATGATGAGCGCGCACGAACCGCCGGAACTGCTGCCCATCGCCGCGCGGCCGTCAGGGTCTTTCGTCAACTTCACTTTGCAAGTCTTCTCCACCCGCGGCAGCACTTCGGTTTCGATATAGTCGGCGAAGTCGCTATTCATGTTGTCGTATTCTTTGCCGCGCTCGTGCCCTTGGGCATCGCCGCCGCCGTTGGCCATCGAGATGAGAATGATCGGCGGTATCCGCTTCTGTTGAATCAGGTTGTCGAGGATCGTCTTGTAGCCGCCGGCGGCACCGGGCCCGTCGTGAACCACCATGAACGGCGCTTCGGTGCCCGCCTTGTATTGAGCGGGAATGTAGACACCGATCTTCCGCTTGTAGTCGATGGTGTGCGTCTCGACGATCAGCGTTTTCGGGTTCTTCGGATCGACCTTGCCGAAGACTTTACGGGCGATGCCGGGGTTGAAGAGCTTGGTGTCCTTCGAGTCGATTTCGAACTGCTCCACCTTGCCTTCGGGAACGCCATCGACCTTTTTGCGTTCCGGCGCGGCCTCGTACTTCGGCCCGATGACGAAATTGTCGAAGGCGTCGAGCGGCGGATTCTCGCCGTCCTTCAGGACTTTGAACGGCGGCGCGTCTTTGTCGTCGTATTTGCGCACTGGCTGAGCGACCGCCGCACTGGACCATGCGAGCGCGGCGATGAAAATGGCCATCCAAAGCTTGAACATGGAACTTCCTCGAAGTGGATTGGAATCGGCGGGCGGTTTTGACGGTACTCGATTGAATGCAATTGTGTTAACGTATGGAATCGACTCCCCAGTAGCGTCGCACGATTCAACCCACCCCGCCGGAACCTTTCCCATGCGTTCATCGCTCGTTTCGCTCGTCTTCGTCGCCGGCTTTGCGATGACCGCTCGCGCGGAGAACTGGCCGCAGTTCCGCGGGCCGACGGGCGATGGCATCGCCGCGGGCAGCGGTTACCCGACGACGTGGAGCGAGAAAGAAAACATCGTCTGGAAGACGCCGATCCACGACAAAGGCTGGTCGTCGCCGGTGATTTGGGGCGAGCAAATCTGGCTCACCACGGCGAAGGAAGAAGGCACCGAACTGTTCGCCGTGTGCCTCGATCGCGCGACCGGCAAGGTCATCCACGATGTCAAGCTCTTCACGGTGAAGAACCCGCCCGACGTCAAGAAGTACAATAGCTTCGCCACGCCGACGCCGGTGATCGAAGACGGTCGCGTTTATCTGCACTTCGGCACTTACGGCACCTGCTGCCTCGACACGAAGACGGCGAAGGTTCTCTGGACGGCCGAGGAACTGCCATGCAACCACTTCCGCGGTGCGGCGTCGTCGCCGGTCTTGTTCGACAAGAAGCTCTTCCTCACTTTCGACGGGTACGACTTTCAGTTCGTCGCCGCTCTCGACGCCGCGACCGGGAAAGTGGCCTGGAAGAAAGACCGGAACATCAAGTTCAAGAACGACAACGGCGACTACAAGAAGGCCTTCTCGACGCCGAGCCTTTTGGAAGTGAACGGCAAAACGCAGCTCGTCTCTCCGGCGGCGGAGGCGACCATCGCCTACGATCCCGCCTCGGGGGACGAGCTCTGGCGCGTCTCGCACGGCGGCATGAACGAAGCCTGCCGACCGGTGCTCACGAACGGCCTCATCATCCTCAGCAGCGGCCACACGGCGAACATGGTCGCGGTGAAAGCCGGCAAGAAAGGCGAACTCGGAAAGGACGCCATCGCGTGGGAGTTCACCAAACAAGGGCCGACGAAACCGTCGGTGATCGCCTTCAAGGAGCACCTCTACTTCGTTAATGATAACGGCTTGTCATTCTGCCTCGACGCCAAGACCGGCAAGAAAATCTGGGACGAGAAGCTCGAAGGGGCGTTCTCCGCGTCGCCGACGCTCGCCGGGGGTCTGCTCTATTTCCCCGGCGAAAACGGCACGACCCACGTTTTGAAAGCCGACACCAAAAGCGAGAAAGTGAGCGCGAACAAACTCGCCGACGGCTGCCGGGCGAGCCCCGCATTCGCCGACGGGAAGATCTACCTGCGGACGCTCACACACGTTTACTGCATCGGTGCGAAGTGACGCAACCGCCGATTCAACCGACGACCGGTGTCAGGGCCTTTTCGAAGAGCACCAAATTCGCGGCGCGGTCGGCATCCCAGCGGATGCCGACGACATCGTAGCCCAAGTCGATGGCGAGATGCATCATCGGGCGATGTTGATTGTGGCATTCGAGGCGGATCGCCTCATAGCCATTCTGCGCCGCCCAGCTTTGCGCGGCTTCCATCAACTGCGAGCCGATGCTCATCCGGCGCGACTCGGGCAACACGCCGTAGAACCACGCGAAAAAAGTGTCCGGCTTCAACTCGAACCCGAGGAAGAAGCCGACGGGTTGTCCGTCGATCTTGGCGACGAGTTGCAACGGATTGTTCCGGCCGAGAAACCGGCGTTGGAAGGAAGCGATGGGGCGCGCCGGACGGAAGATCTGGTTATAAAGATCGACGAGCAGCGGCAATTCGTCCGCCCCCGCGACATCGATCACGGCATTCGCCATGGTTACGTGCACCAATATTGGGTACGACCGGCATCCCGCCGGTCAACGTGGCGACACCGATTACCGACCCGACGGGCGGTGCAAGCCCGCGACGATGTCCGTCCACGACGGCACATCCCAATTGGCGATCAGCTCGCGGGACGCTTCCGGGCTGGGGCCACCGTCGTCGGCGTAGACTTCCGCCAGAGGCTCCTCGGCCTCATCGGCTTCGCCCTCGGTCGTCGCTTCGCCCGGCCCAGCGGGTCCTTTTTTCTTGCTGCGACGGCGACGGCGGCGACGGCGTTTCTTAGTGCCATCTTCGTTCAGCTCTTCTTCGCCGGCGGGGCCTTCGGCTTCGGCAGATTCTTCGCCGCCCTCTTCGGATTCGTCATCGTCGCCTTCGGCCTCGGTCGCTTCGGCCTCGGCTGGCGGTTCGGGATCTTCGAACAGCGTCGGCTCCGCCTCTGGGGTTGCGGCGGGCATTTCCGGTTCCAAACCGATTTCGCGGTAGAACTCGGCCCAGCTATCGTCGGTATCAGTTCCGGTCTTCATTCGTCGTAGATCCTTCGTCATCCCATCTTCGGATTCCGCATTCGATCAGCCCGATGGCCGAAACTCGAATGACGAACGACGAAGGACGATTGACTCCAACTTGTTTAGCGAACCGCGGGCTTTTCGGACACGCGTTCTCGCACTGTACAGCGCCGCAGCGTCGCCGCCCGGCTCGAAACCGTCGCGCCGATCTCGATGACTTTGTCCCCGGTTTCGGCGCCGAAGGCTTCGATCAATTCGCGGACGGGGTCGTCGAAACCGCCGAGGTCTTCGCGGTGGATGAAGAAGACGTCCTCTTGGCGATTGGCTTCGAGTTCGAGCGCGCCGAGGAAGGCTTCGAGTACGGCCGGGGAGGTCGGCACGCTCGGCAGCACGCGGCCGACGAATTCGACGATGGCCTGTTCCAAGCATTCGCGCGGGGGGATTACGAAAAAGGTCGCCATGGTACTCGCCCAACCGGTGGTCGTGAATCTCGATGTTGGGTCTATCGGCGCGGCGGCAAGGCGGTGAATCGCGGGTGATGCGAGAACGAAGGCTTCGCCTGCGCCGGCGGGTGGCAGAATCGGAAGAAGCGGAAACGGGCCGGGCATCAGCCCTTCAAAGACTTCACCAAGACTTGCGAACGCCGGTTGCTCCGGTCGTACGTTTCGCGGCGCGAGGGCGGGAGGTCGTCCGGATTGCCGAGGGAAAATCCGCCCCTTTGGATGAAGTAATTGATGGCCTGCGTGCTCAGGCAGTAGAGCCGGCCGACGCCCTTCGACCGGGCGAGGGCTTCGCCGTAGTGGATCAATTTGCCGCCGATGCCCTGATTTTCGTAGCGGGAATCGACGTAGACACAGGCCAGCTCGGCGACGTTCTCGTTCGGGTACAGGTGCAGTGCCCCGCAGCCGACGGGGTTCTTGTCCACTTCGAACACGTAAAAGTCGCCGATCATCTTTTCGAGATCGGCCCGCGTGCGCTTCACCAGTTCCTCGGCTTGCACGCCTTGTTGAATCAGGCTGTATACGGCGCGGACATCTTTCTTGAGCGCGGCCCGGATCGCTTGGTATTCGTTGGTGTAGATCAGCGTGCCGATGCCCTCGTTCGAAAAGACTTCGCTGAGTAGGCCCTCTTGCTCGCGGCCGTCGATAATGTGAATGCGCTCGACGCCGTCTTTGCCGGCGCGGACGGCGTGGGCCAACTTCGTGAGTGCCCCGGGCAGCATTTCCCCCCGGGTTTTCTTCAAGAATCCGTCGGCCTCTTCCACCGTCATCTGTCGGAGGATCCCCTTGGCACCCTGCACGCCCCCTTCGGTGCAGAGGTAGACGAGCTTCACCGCCCGCAGGGTTTTCGCGATTTCCACGGCCACCGCATCGGAGTTCAACCGGTACGACCGACCGACGCCATCGCAGCCGATGGGCGGGATCACGGGGATGATGTCGTGCTCGAGCAAAGTATTCAGCAGAGCGACATCGACGCGCTCGACGCGGCCGGTGAATTGTTTGTCGATGCCACCGATGATCCCGGCCGGGTGGGCGACGATCGCGTTGGGGCAGGCGCCGCGGAGATCGTTGGCACTGAGGCCTTCGAGGATTTCATGCGAGACGCGGTTGGCGGCGGTGATCGCCACCTGCAGCGTCGCGGCGTCGGTGATTCCGGTGCCGTCGAGGTCGGACGGATCGACGCTCGAAATCTTGGCGAAGCGCTCGATTTGATGGGCCGCCCCGTGGACGAGGGCGACGCGGATGCTCAGGCTGCGGAGCAGCGCGATGTCGAGCAGCAGATTGGGAAAGTTATCGTCTTCGACGATGGCGCCGTCGATGGCGATGACGAAGACGCGGTCGCGGAAGCGCGGGACGTAGCGCAGGATTTCGCGCAGGTCGGTCAGGCGGAGCATTGTCGGAGTTCCATTGGCGAATTGGCCCGGCGCTCACACGGCGGTTTGCTTGGCGGATTTCGCCCCGAAGATTTTTTGTTTGGACGTCAGGCACGAACGAACCTTCGATAACCAGTATTCGGGATCCGTGCGGATCGAATCGAGGAATCGGCGGGCCATCGGCGTGGGGGTTTTCGCCCCGCGCTCCCAAGCTCGCACCGCCGAGGCCGAGGCGCCGAGGAATTCCGCGAACAGCGTTTGGCTCAAACCGAGCGACTCGCGGATGGCCCGCACATCGCCCGGAGCGAGAGCGGGGATAGACAGATCGATGGACACTTCCCGCACGGTAATGCCTTTGCCCGACTGCATATCGTCGACGAGCGATTGCATACCCGCGATCAAATCTTCGGCGATGGCCGAACCGTATTCTCGCTTGGTCGGCTCGGGTTTGCGAACTGGCGTTTTCAATTTTACCGGTCGAATTTTGGTGAGGCTCATCACGATGTCCCCCGGAAAAAGTCGTGCAGGATGAACTCGTAGACACCGCCCAAACGACCATTGTAGCGCCGACAGATCCTTATCCTTGAGACCCAATGTCCCCCAACGACTGGAAAAAGTAGGCGTTTCGACGAACAGAAGCAATCGCGTCCGATCCATGTGCCCCACCATAACACAGGGTATTATAGAGTCAACCGACGACCTGTCGAATCGAAAGCCCATCGCCCGGTTCCCAGTCGAAGATCATCCACGGCCCGGCGTCGCCGACTTCGACCTTCGGCACCGGCAAGTCGAACAACTGCCGGGGGCGAACGCTGGCGAGGTCGATGGCGTCTTTCAATCCGAGGCCCAGTTTTAGTAGCGTGTTCACGCAAGTATCGGTGAAATGGCCCGAGCCGGCCAGAAACGGCGTGCCCGCGACGATGATCTTGCCGTTCGGCAGCACTTCGAGTTCGTTCCCCCAATCGCGGTAGTAGCCGGGCGGCATCCCCGCGAGCGGGCCGACATCGCACGTCAGCAGCACGCGGTCCAGCGACTTCGCGCGGAGGATTGTCTTCAATACGCTGGCCGGCAAATGGTGCCCATCGGCGATGACGCTGCACCACAACCGATCTTCGGCCAGCTGATCCCAGAGGATGTTCGGGTGCCTGGGAAGTACGGCCGAGCAGCCGTTGCCCAAGTGAGTGCTCGTCCGCGCCCCGGCACCCACGGCCGCCGCGATTTGTTCGCTCGTCGCATTCGTGTGGCCGATGGCGACGACGATCCCGGCGGTCGCGAGTTTTTCGATGAACGCGATGGCCCCGTCCCGTTCCGGGGCGAGCGTCACCATGCGGATGCGGCCTTCCGCCGCGTCTTGAAAGCGCAGGAATTCGTCCCAATCCGGATCGCGGACGTAGCCCTCGGGATGGGCCCCGCGAGCGCCGGGCAATCCCGACAGATACGGTCCTTCGAGGTGGTAACCGGGCCAGGCCGGCGACCGAGATCGGCTCAGATTGCGGAAGCAGGCCAGCATCGATTCGTGCGAACCTGTGATGACCGTCGGCAAGAACGAGCCGATGCCATGGCGCCGGCACGCGGCGGTGATGGCATCGAATCCGTCGGCTGTTGTTTCCGAAGAGCTGAAGCTGTGGCCCAAACAGCCGTTGATCTGCGGATCGAAAAAGGCCGGGGCGAACCAGAGTGGTGTTGTCTGGGTCGATTCTCCGAGTTCGGCGATTCGTCCGCCGTCAAAGCGGATCGCGTCGGTTCGTCCCGTGGCGTAGTGTTTGGCTTGGATCCGCACGGGAACTTCCAGGACGGGTTGACACTCGGTAGGACAGGCACTAGTTTACTGACACCTAGGGGATGTAGCTCAGCTGGTAGAGCGCTTGAATGGCATTCAAGAGGTCAGGGGTTCAACTCCCCTCTTCTCCACTCGAATCCACAAATCAAAAACGACCCCGCACCGGGGTCGTTTTGTCTTTTACAGTAGCGTCAAATCCGCTTACCCCTTCACCGGTACGATCATCGGTTCCTTCTTATCGTCGGCTTTGCCCTGCTCTTGGCCCGGCTTCGCCGGCGTGCGGAACGAGGCCAAGTCGTGCCGACGGATGGAGATACCGACGCCGTTCGTCCCCGGGCCCATGGTGTAGACGCCGAACTTGCCGGTGGTCGTTTCCGCGAGGTACAACGCCGATTGCCCCTGCGTGATGTAGCCGGTGGTCATCATGAAGTGCACATCCTGCTTCGGCGCGACTTCGAATTCCGCCACGAGATCGACCTCGGCCCAGCCGACGATCTTCCCTTGCGTTTTATCGATCACCGTGCCGAGGAGCTTGCCCGATTTGTAATCGAGCATCCAAACGCCGTCGGTTTGGATCTTCGCGTTGATGCTCACGGCCCCGGTGGCCATGACGTAATCTTGGTAGCGGTCGTTCGACGCGGCGTGCACCGGCTGAGGATTGCCGCCGAGTACGAGCATCGCCAAGCAGCCGAGGCCGACGCCGGCCAACAACAGCATACCGTAAAGGAACCGGGCCATGAGCGCGACCTCGCGAGGGTGTGGGCTGACCGAGAGTCCCGACGATAGCGACTCCGCCGCGCCTGTCCAGCGGAGTTGGAATTGCGAGGGTGTAGCAACAAGACTCGTTGGCATATCCGGTGATAGCATTCGGCGAGATACCCCGCTGCCCGGTCCGCCGAATCGCTTGGAACAAGCGGAATGAATGTGCGGCCCGCGTCAATCGCGATCCGTGTGGAGGCTCGCGGCCAGGGCGTCGATCTCCGCGGCCTCCGCGTCGCCGATCGTCACCGGGTCGTTGGCGCGGGGGTAATAGCGTTCGTTCGAGGCCGCGTACGCCGGGTCGTAATGGATTGCCAACAGCGACGCGGCGAGTTCGTTCCACTCCCGCGCATCGACCTGCCGGCACCAGGCCTCGAGTTGGCGGGTATCGTGTTTGGGCGCCAGGCGCTGCAACAGGCCCTTCAACGCGTCGGGGTCGCCGAACAAATTCGAATAGTCTTCGACCAAGTGGCGGACGCGAGCAGCCGCCGGCATCTGCAGTTCGATCCCCGGTGCGGCCCGCATGGTCGCCCAGAGGGCCGCCGGGAGGTAAACGTCGCCGATCCGATTGCTCTCGGCTTCGATCCACACGGGCCGGGCCGTATCGAACCGCGATGCGGCGGCGAGCAAGAGGGAATCGAAGCGCGGCTGCGACGGTTGCGGTCCGGCCCGGCCGAGGACCGAACCGCGGTGTCCGGCCAACGCTTCGAGGTCGAGGACTTGCGCCCCCCGCGCGGCCAGCGCATGCAGCAACCGGGTCTTCCCCGACCCGGTCGCCCCCGACACGATCCGCACTTCGAGCGTCGGCGGGACGCTCGCCAAACCCTTCAACACTTGTCCGCGATACGCCTTGTATCCGCCGTTCAACGCCGACACCCGCCAGCCGACGCGGGCGAGGACGTGCGCCAGACCGGATGAGCGCTGGCCACCCCGCCAACAGTAGAGAAGCGGTTTGTATTCTTTGCCCTTTTCGGAGAAGTGGGCGCGGAGGTGCATCGCGATATTCGCCGACATATAAGCCGCCCCGACGCGGGCCGCTTGGAAGGCGCTCGTCCGCCGATAGAGCGTTCCGACTTCGATTCGCTCGGCGTCGCTCAAGACCGGCACATTCACCGCATCGGGCAGGTGATCCCCGGCGAATTCGGCGGGAGTACGCACATCCAAAACTTCGTCGAACGGGCACGGATTGCCGAATCCCCAGAAGGCTTCGAGCGATTGCGGGGCGTTGACCGAAGTGTTCGTCGGGAGTGGGGGCATCGGCTCGATTCTGCGACTTCGTTCCGGTCGGAGGTGGAGTGCTACAAATCTATTATGTCAATGTTCCCGCGCCCGGCTCTTCCGCCTATCCTAATTCCATGAGTGTTATCGTCCGGTGCCCCGTTTGTCAGCAGCGATGCCGCGTCGCCGAGGGCGCGCTCGGGTTGGTCGTCGCATGCCCGCGGTGTCCGCACCAATTCACCGCGACGTCCGACGAAGAACTCATCATCGTCGCCGCAGCGCCGATCCCGACCGTTCACCCGCGGCGGCTCGAAACTCCCCGCGCGACGCCGGCCATCATCCCCGATGATCACCCCGTCCACGTCGGACCGAATGCCTTCCTAATCGCCGTGGCCCTGTTGCCCCTCGGGATTCCGCTCATGTGGCTGCTCGTCGGTGCCATCACGGGCCGGGAGACGGTGCTGTCGTTCGCGGCCCCCGTGTCGATCGCCGTCGGCGTCTGCGGCCTTTGCGCCGGCATCGCGCTGACGCATTGGGGCACGCCCGCGCGGATCCGCGCGATGCTCGCGGTCGTACTCTTAGCGTATCTCGCGGCGGGCGCGCTGTACTTTTTGAAGCCGGCTTGGCTCGAAGAAGCGCGGAAAAACTTCGGCCGGGGCGAACTCGCGCAGTACGAATTCCGCCCGCCGGACAAAGCCTACACCGTGAAATTCCCCGGCCGCCCCAAGGAACAAGACAACAGCCCCGTCGAAGGTTGGGCCCTGAAGGCGTTCCGCTTCGCCGATCCGGCCCGGGCCGGATCGGACGTCTTCATTTCGGCCCACGGCTCGGCACCGAAAGACTTCCCGAAAGATGGCGCCGAGGAGGCTTGGTTCAAAAAAGCGAAGGAAGCCCTGCTGCAAACCTCGGGCGCAGCGCTGGTCAAAGAAGAACCGATCCTCGGAAAAGGCTACGAAGCTCGCGAGTACGAGTTGCAACTCCCAGACGACCAAATCAAACGGGTGGTACGGATCGTGCGAGTCAAAGGCCGCGTCTTTTACCTCAGCGTCGATGGGCCGTTTCTCACGGCCGACACTCCGGACGTCAAGGAATTCATGAAGTCCTTCACGCCACTTCCGAAACCGAAGCCGTAACGGCTCCTCGCCTCACTGTCCTTCCAGCGGAGGCCTTTCGATACGGATTCTCGGTCTACTCACGCTTTTGGCCCTTTGCCTTGCCGCCGGCACGGGTTGCGATTCGGTCATCGGTCGCTCGCCGAATAGCGAAGCGACTTCCAGCAGCACAAAAATTTCGACCCCGGCCACCTCGGTCAGCCAAGCCAACAACCGCTAATTTCAAGCTCTCCCCTGTTGCACTCCGGCACATCGAATGCTTGATTTGCTAGAATGCACCGCACACTCTCTCCGCAGGGGATGTCTCGATGTTCCGCACGATCGCACTCGCGGCCAGTTTGTTCGCCCTCACCTTCGTAGGTTGCGAATTCTTCTCGAATCGTTCACAAGATGTCGCGGTGACACCGGTCACGTCTCAAGCGACGCCGACCAAAGCCGAACCGAAACCGGCCAGCACCGATCCAGAACCGTTACCCGAGACGCCGCTCGCCGATCCGAAATCGAAACTGACCGCGTTGAACAAAGAGAAGACGCTCTACCTCGAAAAGAAACCCAATGGCGAGATGCGCGTCTTGGTCGTGACCGAAGTCTGCCTGCGGGAGGGCCTGCTGGAAGTGCTCCTCTGCAAAAACAAAACGAAAGAGCACGAGTCGATCTTGCGGGTCGATCTCGACCCTCGTTACATTCACGCCGCGTTGGTCGCTACGGGGGCCAAAGTTGGCTCGCCGGTGCAGTTCGTGAATCCGAAGTCGGGCGAGTTGGAATACAAGCCGGCCAGCGGCCAGAAGATTCGCGTGACGGTGCACTACATGCGGGATGGGAAATTGCAAACGCACCGCGCTCAAGAATGGGTGCTCGATAAGAAAGCCAAGAAGCCGATGGCGTACGATTGGGTCTTCGCGGGGAGCCGGTTCATCCGCAATCCGGACGCGCCGAAGGAAGATCCGGAATACTATTGCGCCAACAACGGCGAAGTGATCTGCCTGTCGAACTTCGTCGATTCGATGCTCGACCTCCCCGTGGAGGTGAGCAAAGATGAAATCGACCTGCATTTCGAACCGATCACGAAACAGATCCCGCCGCTGAAGTCGAAAGTCTGGCTCATCCTCGAACCGATCGCCGAGAAGAAGTGACTACATCGCCGCATCGACGCCGAGTTTCTCGCGGAGTTTGCGGATCGCTTTGTACTTCTCATCGCTGATGCGTTCGGTCGTCGTGCCGAGTTCCACCGCGATGTCTGGCACCGTCCAACCGTCGGCCGAAAGATTGATGATCTTCTGCTGACGGACGCTCAGAACTTCCCCGGCCGCGCGGTTCATGTCAAGTCGCTGCTCGTTCACCGCGGTGCGGGTAAAATTGTCGGCCACGTCGGACGAAAGATCGCTGTAGCGGCGGGCGCGTTGGGTTCGCTTCTTGACCGCGTCGATGGCCCGAAGGAACTCGCGTTTATCTCGGTCTTCGGTCTTCAACAACCCGGCCCAGCGATCCCGACCGACGGTTTCGAGTAAGCGGGTGAAAACCTGTTGGGTGCAGTCGGCCCACTGGTCGTCGGGCAGTCGGGCGTTGCGCCAACAGACTTGGCAATAGCGCGTGATGTCGCGCACGGCGCTGTCGTCGATCTGCTGGGCCGACACGGGGGAACTGGCGCAAGCCTCTTGGCCGCCGAGGGATGTGCCGAGCATGACGGCGGCCATAACGCCCGCCATCGAGCAGCCGCCGGCCGAGGGAAGAATTCGTCGCATCTGCATGGGGTGGGCCTCCGGTGTTCATCCTGAACAAGACGCGTTGTTTAGCTATTATCGCTTATGGATAATACGCACGCAAGGGGACGGGCTTTCGACTTTGGGCAGCATTCTCATTTCCGGCTCGAGAATCTTGCGCCACCGCTCACCGGACCATTTCGAGCGTATCCCAGAGGCTCGGGTCGTCGGCGAAGGGGAATTCCATATTCACCCCGAGGTATTGGTCGCCGAGTTCTTCGTCACGGATGTGGTAGTAGACGCCCCAACGCGGGTGCTGATCCGGGTCGAAACCGGTGAGTGCCGCCGCCGGCAGGAACACCTCCAACCGGTAGCCGCCTTTCAGCTTGTGGTGCCTCAGCTGAATCGTCGATGCGTCGGCCATGGGGGCATCTTGGAGGGCGCGATTGATCTTCGCCTGCCCACCGCCCGGCTCGTCGAGCTCCGGCCCAGCGCCCGTCGGCAGAAAATAGAACTGGTGGCACGTGCGGGTGGCCCGGTGCCCGCTGCGGGCATCGCGGGTGTCGAGCCAGAGCGACAGCCCATCGGCCGAGCGCGGTCGCTCGGCATCCACCTGCGGGGCGAGTTTCTTGCCCAGCACCGTCAGTTGCACGCCGAGGCCGAAATCGTTCCACGCGAGGCGTAGGTCGGCGAAGCTACGATATCCGTCCAGTTCCGCGAAATGGCCGAGCTTCGCCGACTCCGGCAGCTCGAGCAAGGCGTCTCCTTTGGCCAACGGCATGGCTTTATGGTACGGGCACGGGTGGGCGATCCGGATGAGGAACCGGTGCGGAACGAGCGCGGGCATGGCGGTGAATTTCCGAGTTGGCGAAGCGCTGTGTGTTGAGATAGCATGGGCAACTTCAGGGACGATCATTTAGCCACAGAGTCCACAGAGGATTCAAGAGTCGGCACTCTTTCCCCCTGTGATCTCTGTGAACTCTCTGGCTAATCCTAATCCAAGGATTACGGTGTTGGGATAGCCGATAGGCACCGTTGCCGCTTTAAACCAAGCAGCTCCGCAGTCCGTCGTTCAATTCGGCGCGGTTCAGATTGCGGCCGATGAACACGAGCTTGCTCGTCCGGGTTTCGCCGTCTTGCCACGGGGTGTGCGGCTTGCCGTCGAATTGCATGTGGACGCCTTGGAAGACGAACCGTTTCGCATCGCCGGCGATGTTCAATATGCCCTTCATGCGGAAGATGTCCTGCCCCTTTTCGCGGAGCAAGGTCGAGATCCACTCGTTGATTTTCTTCGGATTCAGCGCCCCCGCTTCGACGATCCCGACGGATGTCACGGTTTCGTCGTGGGCATGATCGTGGGCTTCGTGGTGGTCGTGGCCGTCTTCGGCGTGGTCGCTGTTGTGGTGGTGGCCGTGTTCCGGGTGCCCGCAGTCATCGTCGTGGCAATGCTCGTCATGCCCGATGACACCGAGCGCCAGCGTCTTGGGCTTCGGCAGGAAATCGGGCTCGAGTTGGACGATGCGGTCGAGGTCGAAGCCTTTGACGTTCAGCACGGCGTCCATGCCGATGACGCCGTGGATCGTCCGGTGGATCGTCGCCGTGCTGTTCATCCGGTGGATCTTCGATTCGAGGGCATCGAGTTCTGCGGCGCTGACGAGGTCGGTCTTGTTCAGCAGCACCACATCGGCGAAGGCGATCTGCTCCTGGACTTCGCGGCTGTCCCAATGCAGGGCCACGTGCTTGGCATCGACGAGGGCGATGATGCCATCGAGGGTCGTGCGGGCTTGGAGTTCGTCGTCGGCGAAGAAGGTCTGGGCCACGGGGCCGGGGTCGGCAAGGCCGGTGGTTTCGATGAGGATATAGTCGAATTTGTCACGGCGCTTGAGGAGAGTGCCCAAGATGCGGATGAGATCGCCGCGGACGGTGCAGCAAATGCAGCCGTTGTTCATCTCGAAGATTTCTTCGTCGGCGCGGATGACGAGTTCTTGATCGATGCCGATTTCGCCGAATTCGTTTTCGATCACGGCGATGCGTTTGCCGTGATTCGCCGTGAGGATGTGATTCAGCAGCGTCGTCTTACCCGCACCCAAAAAGCCGGTGAGCACGGTGACGGGTACGGTCATATTGGCAATGGGAGGCATGTTGTCTCCTGAAATGGGGAGACATCGAGAACGGACTCGACGCGGAAGCACTTTGTAGTAGTTCCGGGTCGGCGGCACAACGGTTTATTGGCGAGTCGGTTTGGTCGGCTTGCGTGTCGAGGATTGCCCCTTTGTGAACGGGGAAGCTTTCGGCATAGCCGTTTGTTGCCACTGGCTCATATCGACGGAGCCATCGGTGGCCGAGGGATCAGGCGATTCCGCAACGACAGGAGCGGCGACGGGGGTTTTCGCTTGGAACTGCGTCGCAACCACTTGCGGCACCACTACGATGAAGGCGGTGACGATAGCCGCGCCGAACACGGCGCTGGCGATGAGTTGGCGAGTGCGAGCCGTCATAAAAATCTCCGATTGGGTAATGTAATAATAGCGGATCACCAGGATCGGACTACCACAAAAGCCCCTTCTACCCAAAACATTCATTTTTGCGGCTTCGACTCCGGTTTCCAGAGCCAATCGTAGCCTTCGGTTTTCAGGGCGGCTTGAATCTCGGAGGAATGGACGTAGTACCCTTTTCCCAGTGCAGTTGCGGCGCTAATTCCGATGAGGCGACCGGCTTCATCGAGCAGTGGCCCACCGGAACGGCCCCGCACTTGGGATTTTTCGGCTTGCCAGAAAAAGGCCATTTCGCTTTCACCCCGCAACGCGAGCCGTTTTCCGAGCACCGATTCTTTCTCGCAAGTCGGTGCGGATCCGTCGGAGCAGCCGACCGACAACCCTTCGAATGGGTACTTTTTCGATGCCGTGCCGGGCGGCGCGAGCTTCAGGATCGAGACCGTCCGATCCCTGTCAACCGACACTTCGAGCAGCGCAAAATCGGCGATCGGCCGCCGTATCGCGGCCTTGGCTTTCTGGAGGACAAACGCAGGCTTCGTCCGATTGCCGTCCGAGAAAAACTCGAATTTCAACTCGGTCGTGTCCGGGCCGTCGGTGGCGTGATCCGCCGTCAGCAGATACAGCGCGGAATCTTTCCGCCCGACGACGACCGCCGTACCGACGCCTCGGTCGGCGATGCGCATCCGCACCGTTGCCGCGAGGGCGTGCGTTTGCCGTTCCATCGCTAGGGTCGACTCCGGTGCGGCTTGCGCAAAGGCGAAAGCCATCAGCAGGACGGATGCGTTCATGATGATACTTTAATCCGAATTCGGGGAATGTCGATCCGCCTCGGGACGTTCCGTAAAAATCGTTGCTATCGGTCAACTCCGCGCAGTGCCCCGGCCGATATTGACCCGGAGGCCCCCACCGTGGGTTTCCGGTTCCGTTTGCCCCGGGGTTCGACATGTACTGGAAAGCCCTTTTGATCGCCGGGTCCATCGCCCCGCTATCGGGGTGCTTGTTGGCGGAGCACACGGCGCGGAATTTGTTCAACGAGCCGACGGAACTCCTCGACAACAAGAAGATCACCCGGCAACTCCGGCACGAGTCCCGCGCCGTTTGGCAGCAAGTCTGCCAGCAGCACCCGGCGCGGACGTTCACGGCCGATTTCGTCGATGGCTTCCAAGACGGCTACTGCGATTACCTCGAATCGGGCGGAACGGCCCAACCGCCGGCGGTGCCGCCGGTGAAGTATCGCCGCAGCCGGTACATGAGCGTCGAAGGGCACGCCCAAATCCAAGACTATTTCTGCGGCTTCAAATACGGCATGGACGTCGCGGTCGTGTCGGGCAAGCGGGAACTGATCACGGTGCCGATCCTGTTGCCCGAACCGCCGCCCCAACCACCGGTGCAGGCCCGGCAGGTGCCGCTGCAAGCCGTTCCGCGCATGCCCGAGCCGCTCCCGGCACCGAAGCCCGTCGAAAAAAGCAGCGGGTTGCCATTGCTGGATCGACCTTTGGCCTCGCTGCCGCTGCCGACTTCGCAGCTCCCGGTGGACGCTCCGACCGTGTCGATTCCCGTGATCGACCCACCCGGCGGGAAACCGGAAGCGACGCCGAAGTTCACCCCGCCGGTCTTCGACTTCCCGATGGGCCCGCGCTCGGATCTCGCCGTGCCGGATCCGATATTGCCTGCCGGGTACGCGGTGCATCCGGGATCGAATCCGGTCGCCCCGCCGCCGCTGCGCGAGATTCCCAACGCCATAGTCCGGCCCGAGCGGAATTTGCAAGATGCGATGCCGATCCCGCCGTGGCGGGGCTACTGACGACGATCGATCGGTTCGCCGTTTTCACAGGGGGGTCTCATGGATTGGCGCACGGCTTTCGTTTCGATGATCTCGCTCGGTGCCGCACTTTCCGGCGGTTGCGCGTCGCTGTCGAACCCGGTGGCCGATGGCATCCCCGTGCGCCGCTTGCCGGACGAAGTGATCGGCCGGCCGAAAGCCGATTTGAAACCGATCCCGCTCACGCTGCTGCGCCAACGCGAAACAGAAAGTTACAAGCTCGACAAAGGCGATGTGCTTGCGGTCGTGGCCGAGGAAATCATCGCGCCGGCGAATACGCCCGTGCCGGTGCGCTTGCCCGATCAATTCAACCCGAACGCCGCGCTCGGCTTCCCGATCCCAGTCAGCGACGACGGCACGATTTCCATCGCCCGCTTGCCGGCCATCAACGTCCGCGGGAAGACCCTCGCCGAAGTCGAGCAACTGATCAAAGACACGGCCAGCGGCAAGAACGGCGGCCCGGAACTCGTGAACCCGAAAAACGCCCGCGTGACCGTCCAACTGCTGCAGAAGCGGATCTACACCATCACGGTCGTCCGCGAAGATACGCAACCCGTGCCGATCACCGGTCAAGGCGGAATCTTGCTGGGGGCGAGCAAGCGCGGCAACGGTTTCACGTTGAAACTGCAAGCCGGGGAAAACGATGTCTTGCACGCCCTCAACGCCAGCGGTGGCCCACCCGGGTTGGACGCCAAGAACGAAATCTTGATTCTGCGAGGGCAGTATGATCCGAACGACCCGGCCAAGAGCACGACGCGAATTCCGCTCCGGATCTACCCGGAGCAGCAACTGTCGATCAACGAATCCGACATCATTTTGAAGGACGGCGACGTTGTGATCATCGAGACGCGCGACAGCACGACCGAAGTTTTCTACGCCGCCGGGGTGGCCGGTTCCCGGCAGTTCAGTTTGCCGCGCGATTACGACCTCGACGTGATCCAAGCCATCACGATCATCGGCGCTCCGCTCGCCAACGGCGGCTTCACGCAGAACGCCTTCATCGGCAACGCGGTCAACACCGGCTTGGGTTCGCCGTCGCCGGCGTTGTTGACGGTGCTACGGCAACTGCCCAACGGCCAGCAGATCCCCATCAAGGTCGATTTGAACCGGGCCTTGCGCGATCCGCGCGAACGCCTACGGGTGCAGGGCGGCGACATCCTCGTCATGCAAGAACGCCCCGGCGAAGCGGTCTTCCGCTACCTGACGCAGACAATCCGCTCGTCCACGACGGGCGACCCGATCCGCAACGGCAGCATCACGGGCGTCATCAGCACCAACAACCCGTAGTCGACCGGGCCGGAACGGGGATCTCTACTACCGCGCAACAAATCACCCGGCCCCGGATGAATTGTCGCGCGGAATACGGTATCAAATCCATCATGATCTCCATATCCATCAAAAACCAGCAGGAGCTGGTCGAACTCGACTTCGCGTCCCTCAAGCTCGCGGCGAAAACCGTCCTCGAAGGCGAGGGCATACCGTCGGCGAAAGTGACCTTCGCTTTCTTCGACGATGCCACCATCCAAGCCATGAACAAGCGGCACTTGTACCACGACGAACCGACC
>JBBRUN010000025.1:0-20313 GCA_038247765.1 Gemmatales bacterium
AGGAACCGCACCGAGCCATCGCCGAAGGCGAAATTGCCGCCGCCGGTGTGGACGCTGCGGAAACCGTAGTAAGAGCTTTTCGTCCAATAATCGAGAGACGCTTCGGCGCGGGTCACGAAAGCCCGCGTGTTCAGCGGAACGTTGGTCGTCGCATGGCTGTCGCCTGGGTGCGCCCGAACCCACGTCGTCGAGCCGGTTCGGGCTTGGCCGAGATACGCGCCGCTGCTGAAGGTGTACCCGGTCATGGTGTAGTGCATTTCCCCGGCCAGAAGCGTTTGCGAGGTCCCTTTGGTCACGTGCGTCAAATTGATCTTCCCGGCGTGCGTCGACACCATCATGCCATCGTCCGGTGTGAACGAGCCCTTCAACGTGTTCCAACGCTGGACGGCCACTGCCCCGGTCACTCCGTGCGACGAATAATTCGGCACCGTGGCCGTCCAAGCGGACGTATCGCCGATCGGTTGGAAATTACCCCGGCACCACCCATAGCTCGCGTAAGGAAGTGTGTATGCGTCGAGTGGAGACGGCACCGGCATCGAAGGGCACAAGTACGACTTCAACGGTTGTTTTGTCAGGCTGGCGTTCGACGGCGACCCGGTCGTGTCGGTCGGACTGACGGCGGGGTTGTACTGCCGGGCGATGTTGTCCTGCTCCAAATAAGGCAGGATTTCGATAAACGCACTGTGGAGGACGAAATTCGTGCCGAGGCCTTCGGCGGCCACGACGGCGGTCGCACCGTTGGTGACGCCATGCAGGGCGGTCGCTACGTGCGGCAGGCGCTCCCGTGAACAGTGGTAATTGTGCACGGCGAGGCCGATCTGCTTCATGTTGTTCTGGCAGCTCATCCGCGCGGCCGCTTCGCGAACCTTTTGAACTGCCGGCAACAGCAAGCCAATCAGAATCGCGATGATCGCGGTGACGACCAACAACTCGATGAGTGTGAACGCCGAATGACGCATAACGACTCTCCGGTGTGACGAACACCGTGAATCGTAATCAGTGTGACGGTTTCTTCAAGTGTATTATTCGTGAAGATTCACCGCGTGCTGATGTAACCGCGAACCGGCCCGGATGCGTTGGTGATGTCGGCCCGTAGGTCGGCGAATTCCATCCGTTCGATGTCGCTGTGCCGCGTGACGAGATACACGGCGTCCGTCGCGGACGCGGTGGCGTCCGCACCGGGGAGTTCGTTCCACACCCCGGCATCGACGATCACCCAATCGAACCATTGCCGCAGTTGCCCGATGAGCTTGGGCAGGTCGGTCGTCAACAAATCCTCGGTCGCGTCGGTCGCGGTTCCCGTCGAAAGCATGTGCAAGTTCGTCAGCGGCGTCGGTTGCAGCGCCCATGCCAGCGGGATCGCTTGGCCGAGGACTTCCGCGAGGCCGGGGGACTCGGACGCGCCGAGCCGGCGGGCGATGCCGGGCCGGGCGAAGTTCGCATCGACCAACAGCACCCGGCTGCCGTGCTCTTGCGTCAGCGACACGGCGAAGTTCATCATCACCGTCGTTGTCCCGGCCGAGCCGGAAGCCGACGTGAAGAGGGTCACGCGCGGGCCGGGCTCTTCGAACTGGTTCACGATCTCATCGCGCACGACGCGGTACTCGCCGCTGACGGCGTGATCGGGCTGATGATACGTGATGATGTCCGGCGAAATGCCCGACGGCATCAGACGCAGGCCGAGCTTCGGCAAACGGTGGAAGGTCACGCTGAGTACTTGAGCATCGGATTCCGCCGCCACCATCGGTTCGAGCACAGGCAGCGTCGCCGCCTTCGGCATCGATGCTCGTTCCACGATTGGGCTTGGCAGCGGCATCGGGGCGATGCGCGGTTGCGAACGGGCGTACGACATTTGGACGCCGTCCGGGCCGCCGACTTCGATGAACGGCGTTTGGTCGTCGGCCGGGGTTTCGTTCTGGATCGCCTGCGGCTTCTCGGCGGCGCGCTGCGGCGCCGTTGGCAAACCACCGGCACCCGTGATGACGCGAAACATCCGGCTCATGGCAAAATCCTAACGGCTGGTCGGTTCAGGAGACGTTCCGCTTGCCCTGGGGCTTGCGCGGCTGAGTTTTCTTGGCGCTTTGGCGGGGGGTCGGCCGCGCCGGCGGGGGCCCCGGATGCGGCAGGATGTTCGCCTCTTCGGGTTCGAACTCTTCGGAGAGTTTGGGCCGCGGCGGCTTCGGACCCAGCGGCGGGTGCTCGTCCGGCTGCGATGGCATCAGTTCCAGTTGAATCAACGCGTCGATCACCGGTTCGGCATCGACTTCCTTCACACCGGCCGCTTCCGCCAGCGCGAAGGCCAGCAGCGAGACGCGATTCAGCACTCGCGGGATGCCGCCGGTGTGGTTCGCCAAGAGCGTCAGCGCCTCGTCGGTGATCAACCACTCGGGCCGACCGCCGCACTCGCGGAGTTGGTGGCGGACGTAGCGGATCGATTCTTCGTGAACCAGCGGGCTCAGCCGGGCGCGGGCCGCGACGCGTTGGGCGAACGACGCCGACTCGGGTTTGTTCAGCAGTTCCCGCAAAGCCGATTGACCGACGAGGATCACGAGCAAGGCCTTCGATTCTTTCGATTCCAGATTGCCGAGCACGCGGATTTCTTCGAGCACTTCGCCCGTCAGGTTCTGGGCTTCGTCGATAAACAGCACCACGGCTTGGTCTTGCGCGAGCGCGTTGAGCATCTCGCTGTAGACGGCCAGCCGGAGTTCTTGTTCGCTCATTCCTTGGTAGGGTTGGCCGAGGTCGAAGAGGATCGCTTGGAAGAAGTCGGTGGGTCGGGAACACTTCGTGGCTTGCAGCAAGATCCGGCAGGTCGCGGCGGGCAAGGACTCCAAGAAACGCAGGACGACGAGCGTCTTTCCGGTGCCCGGTTCGCCGTCGAGAACGACGACCCCGCCGCCGTCGGCGTAGGTGCGGGCGAGCACGGAACCCGCGGCTTCGTGCGCCGCGGTCGCGCAGTACGCGTCGGTGTCCGGGGTCGGCCGGAACGGCCGCCGCGCCAGTCCGAAGTGTGCGAAGTCCATGGTTGGCATCCTGCCCGGCGAAAGTCCCCCGTAGTCCCATCGACCGTTGCGAAACGCCGACTTGAGCCCGTGCCGACAACCCGTTGACATCGGCGCGGAAAGTTCCCGCTGTGCCCGGCGCGGAATTATCTTCGCTTCGGCATCGGTTTTAGACTTGCGATACAACCGCTACATTCGCTATATACTTCCGAATCGAATTGACGCCCGCGGATGCGGGCAGACCGGAGATCGACGATGAGCAGGACGCTCACCTTCTTCGAGTCGGGTTTCGCCTCGGCGACGGCGCTGGCGGAGTCCGGCCGATACGCGGCCGCGAGGAGCGCTTTGCGCGGCTTGCGGGCCGCGGGGGATTTGGAACCGGCGACGGCCCACCGTTTGCACACCAAGGCCGCCGAGTGGGCCTTGCACGGGGAGCGATTCGCGGAAGCGCGGAAGCACCTCAAGCGGGCGGTGGAACTCGAACCGGCGGACGCCGTGGGGCACTTCGCCCTCGGCAAAGCCCACGAAGACGACCCGTTCGGCTGCGACCGAATGGCCGTTCGAAGATACCGGAAGGCCATCCAGTTGAACGCCAACGAACCGATTTACCGCGCGACCTTGGGACGGGCCCTGGTGCGAGTCGATAATGTGCAGGCCGGGGTGAAGATCCTCTGCCGCGCCGCCGAAGCGGCCCCGAGCGACCCCGAGGTCCTCGAAATCGTCTCGGAGGGGCTCCGGGAGGCCGGGCAACCCGAAGTCGCCTTCCGCCTCATGAGCCAAGCTCGATTCTTGGCCCCGAGCGATCTCGCGATCAAGAAGCTTTGGGATCGCTCGCGGTTCAGCCTCACCGCCGCGACTCAAGTAGCCCGGCGGACGAACGAAGAGCGGATCGCGCGCCCGAGCGAAGCGCCGGCCGTGATCCCGTTCTTGCGAGTCGCCGGGGGCAGCAACGGCAACCGCATCCGGCACGATCACGCCTCCGCGCGGAACGCGCCAATGCTGCGCCTGCGGAAAGATTGAACCGAGCTGCGGCCATTTTCATCGTCGTCGCGGTCACTCCAATTCCCGTTCGCCGTCGAAAGGCCTCGACTTCTGCGTCGGCGTGCATTCGTTGGCGCTGTCATGGGGGCCGCTGGGCAGAACGCCGCCCGCGAGATGCTGGGGGATGGGTGAAAGACGAAATTCAGATTGTCCGCGTCGATGCCTGCACCACGTTCACAATAGGGGATGCTTCGTTTACCTTTGCAATGTCATCCGCAAGCACATCGCCGATGAAAATGAGCAGTTACTCCAATGCGAATATGAGTCCGATCGCGGCGGGAAGTTGACGGTCTTCTTCCGGGTACGGAATGGCAAATGGGTGTCGTTCGCGAACGAGTATGTGGCGGAGGGAGTGGTCGTGTAATAGCGAACCCGGCCCGGATCCCGACGTCGAGAGTTGGAGGCAATTATGATTATCGTAAAACTCTTTGAAGAACTTGGCGAGATGCGCGATCCCGCCTTGGCGGAGTTGAAGCCGCTCTCGAACCGAGACCGAGAATTCTTCTTGAACTTGATCGAGAATCCCCCCGCACCGAATGCGGCGTTCATCGCTGCAGCCAGGCGCTACAAAGAACGGCATGCACCCGCTTCCGAGTAAATCCGGAAGGCTCGCGAGATGACCAACTTCACCCGCCTCTTCTGGCTCTGGCTGATCCTGCGGACCGCCATCTGGATTCTCGCCACCGTCGCCAGCCATCCGAATGCCCCGCTCGATCTCGCCGAATGGCTGTCGTGGGGCGGTGTCTGGCAGTGGGGCTATTGCAAGCATCCGCCGTTGCCGGCGTGGCTGGCCGATGCCGCCGCGAGCGTTGACCCCGGCCGAGTTTGGCCGGTGTACGTCCTGAGCTATTGCATCGTCGCTTCGGTGCTGGTCGCAGCTTGGAACCTGGCCCGTGAGTACTTGTCACCGCCTTTGGCGCTCGCGGCGGTCGTCGCCAACGACGGGTTGATGTACCTCACCCACTACGGGGCCGAGTTCAGCAACAATATCGTCCTCGACGCCGGTTGGGCTTGGTTGATCTTGGCGACGCACCGGGCCGTCTTCCGGCGATCCTTGGCTTGGTGGTGCGCCGTCGGCGCCGTCCTCGGATCGATGCTGCTGACGAAATACACAATCGGGTTGCCCGTGTTGGTGCTGCTCGCGTTCCTCGCGGTCACGCGTTCGGTGTGGCATGTCTGGCGGTCGCCGGGATTGTACGTCGCCGCGATCCTCGCTCTCGCGATCTTCGCCCCGCATCTGAATTGGCTCGTGCAGCACGATTTCCTGCCGTTCAAATACGCCGCCGAGAGATCGTCCGAGCCCGGCGGCTGGGAACGCCACATCTTTTTCCCGGCCCAGTTCGTCGTCGGGCAAGTGATCCAGCTCTCGCCGGTGGTATTCGTTCTCTGGCCGATGCTGACCGGGGAGCGCCGCCGCGCAACCGATTCTCCCGAACGCCGGTTCTTGGCCTGGGCGATCCTCGGGCCGGTCGCGGTATTACTCGGATTGTCTATCACAACAGGTCTAGTCCTCCGCGAAATTTGGGGTTCTCCCCTCTGGTCGTTCTTCGGCATTTTCTCGCTGGCGTGCTTCCGCGGCACGGACGCCGAGTTGAAATCGCGCCGCGTCGTCATCCGCTGGGCCGCCGTCGCCGTAGCGATGCTCGCCTTCGCCGTGGGCAAGCAGGTCGCGGGACCGGCGATCACCGGCCGCGTCGAACGGCCGCATTTCCCTGGTCGCGCGTTGGCCGATGAAGTCAATCTGCGTTGGGAGGCCCATTACGGCGGGGTGCCGCCGATCGTCGGCGGCGAAGGCTGGCGGGCCGGGTTGATCTGCAGCTATTCGGCCCACCGCCCCGGCTTGTATTCCAGCGGAGTCATGGGCTACTTGTCGATGAAACCCCAGCATTCGCCATGGACGAGCGATGCCGACGTGAACGAACGCGGCGCGGCCATCGTCTGGGATGCGGAAATCATCGGCGGCGACAGCATCGCGGATTTGAAAGCCCGCTTCCCGAGAATCGAATTCCAGCCGGACATCGTATTGCCTTATCAAACGGGTGGCTTGGCGAAATCCACGCGGGTGGGATTGGCGTTCGTGCCCCCGCGACGTTGAATTTTCCTTGCCGCAGTCACCCTGTTTCGGAGTGGGAACCGATGCTCGAAATCTTCATCCTGTTCAAACTCGGCCAAGCGATCAACCGCAAGGCTGGCCCGGCTGGCCCTTCGTTCTCGCCATGATCGCGACGTACGTCGTCCTCGGCTTCGCCAACCCGAATGCCGGCGGGAACGACGATCTCTTTCCGTTCATCATCGGCTACGCACTCGGGGCCATCGCGGCTGCGCTGTCGAGCTACTTCGTGGTGTTGATTTTGCCGGATCGCAGCGAACCGGACCGCGACGATGGCGACGACGACCGACCGCGCCGCCTGGCACTGCGCGAAGACGATGGAGACGACGACCGCGATGTCCCCCGCGCCCACCGGGCCGACGATTCCGACGACGACTGGCGCCGACGATAATCCCCGCACCGCCGCGCCTTGATTCCGCACTTGTGCGGACATACTATTCACCAACCTTCCCCCACTCCCAATACGACGCGCCGGCCGGCGCATATGATGGCAGGTAGGCGAAGGCCGCGTGCGTGCGGCCGAGCCGACCGACGGAGACGGCACCGATGTATGAACGATTCACAGACCGCGCCCGGAAGGTGATGCAGCTCGCCAACCAAGAGGCCCAGCGGTTCAACCACGAGTACATCGGCACCGAGCACATCCTGCTCGGGCTGGTGAAAGAAGGCTCGGGTGTGGCCGCGAACGTGCTGAAGAACCTCGACGTGGACCTGCGGAAGATCCGGCTTGAAGTCGAGCGGATCGTCCAGCACGGGCAGGGCGGGGACCAAGTCGTGATGGGCCGGTTGCCGCACACGCCCCGCGCCAAGAAAGTCATCGAGTATTCCATCGAGGAAGCTCGGAACCTGAACCACAGCTATGTGGGGACCGAACACTTGCTCCTCGGCCTCCTGCGGGAACAAGAAGGGGTGGCGGCGCAGGTTCTCATGAACCTAGGCCTCAAACTCGAAGATGTGCGGGAGGAAGTTCTCAACCTGCTGGGGCACAATCCAATGCCGAATGAACAAGAACCCGCCGGTGGCGGCGGTGACCGCGGCTCCTCGAACGAGCGGGGCTCGTCCGGCAAGTCCAAGTCCAAAACCCCGGCCCTCGACAGCTTCGGCCGCGACCTCACCGAACTCGCCCGCCAGGGCAAGCTCGACCCGGTCATCGGCCGCTCCAACGAAATCGAACGGGTCGTGCAGGTGCTCAGCCGCCGCACGAAAAACAACCCCGTGCTCCTCGGCGAAGCCGGCGTCGGCAAGACCGCGATCGTCGAAGGCTTAGCGCAAATGATCGTCGACGGCAGCATCCCGGACTTGCTCCGCGATCGCCGCCTCGTCGTGCTCGACCTCGCCATGATGGTGGCCGGCACGAAATACCGCGGCCAGTTCGAAGAGCGCATCAAGGCCGTGATGAACGAAGTCCGCCGGGCGAAGAACACAATTCTGTTCATCGACGAACTGCACACCCTAGTCGGCGCCGGCGGTGCCGAAGGTGCCATCGACGCCAGCAACGTTCTCAAGCCGGCTCTGGCTCGCGGCGAGATCCAGTGCATCGGGGCGACAACCCTCGACGAGTACCGCAAGTACATCGAGAAGGATTCGGCGCTCGCCCGCCGCTTCCAGGAAGTCATCGTCAACCCGCCGAGCAAGGACGAAGCGGTCGAGATCCTCAAGGGTCTGCGCGACCGGTACGAATCCCACCACCGCGTGCAGATCACCGACGCCGCGTTGCGAGCCGCCGTCGAACAGTCCGACCGCTATATCAGCGGCCGCTGCCTGCCGGACAAAGCCATCGATGTCATCGACGAAGCGGGTGCCCGCATCCGGCTCAAGGCGATGACCCGGCCACCGGACTTGAAAGAGATCGACGAGCAGATCGAGAAGCTGAACGCCGAGAAAGAGCAAGCGGTCGCGAACCAACTGTTCGAGGAAGCCGCCGCGCTCCGCGACAAGGCCGACAAGCTGAAGAAGAAGAAGGACTCGATCACCAAGGATTGGAAAGAGCGCGCCAAGGAAGTGGACGGCGTCGTCGATGAAGAAGTCATCGCCGAAGTCGTGTCCAAGATGACCGGCGTGCCGCTGAAGAAGGTGGGCGAAGACGAAACCCGCCGCCTGCTGAAGATGGAAGACGAACTCCACGGCAGCGTCGTCAGCCAAGACGAGGCCATCAAGGCCATCGCCAAGGCCGTCCGCAAGAGTCGCTCCGGGTTGAAGGATCCGCGCCGGCCTATCGGCAGCTTTATCTTCGCCGGGCCGACGGGCGTCGGCAAGACCTTGCTCGCCAAGGCGCTCGCCAAGTTCCAATTCGGCGACGAAGCGGCCATCGTGGCGCTCGACATGTCCGAATACCAAGAGAAACACAACGTCAGCCGCCTGTGGGGTGCGCCCCCCGGCTATGTCGGCTACGAAGAAGGCGGCCAGCTCACCGAGAAGATCCGCCGTAAGCCTTACAGTGTGGTACTCCTCGACGAAATCGAGAAGGCCCACCCGGACGTCTGGAACAGCCTATTGCAGATCATGGAAGAAGGCCGACTGACGGACAGCGTCGGCCGCATCGTCGACTTCAAGAACACCATCTTGATCATGACGACGAACGTCGGCGCCGAGACGATCATCGCCCCGGACAACCTCAGCAGCGTCTTCACCAAGCACGTGACCCGCACGGCCGAAGTGAACTACCAAGACATGAAGAAACGGCTGCTCGAACAAATGGGCAAGGTCTTCAGACCCGAGTTCCTCAACCGCTTGGACGACATCATCGTCTTCCGCTCGCTGACGAAAGACAACCTCAAGCAGATCGTCGAGATGGAACTCGCCAAGGTGTCCAAGCGCCTCAAGGAGCGCCGTTTAGAACTCGTCGTCACCGAAGAGGCCAAGGAGTTCATCATCGACAAAGGCAGCAGCTTGGAGATGGGGGCGCGACCGCTGCGCCGGGCCGTCGAGCAGCACCTCGAAGACGCCATGGCCGAGGCTTTGCTGCGGGGCGAATTCAACGACAAAGGCACCGTCACCGTGACCATCGGCGACGGCGAAGACGGCGAGAAGAAGTTGGTGTTCGAAACCAGCGGCGTCGCCGAGCCGGTGGCCCCGGAGATGGCGCGGGTGTGAGTGCTGAGCCCAACGAATCCAGCCGGTCGGGAAGGATCTCGGCCGGCTGGGTTTGCGCAATGGCCCACTGGAGATCGTACACCAATCGCACGCCGCGCGACTTCCGAGAATCGGTCGTTTTGCTTTCGCAGAACTGAATCCGGGGAGAGCCGCTAGTTGTTCTTGATGCCGGACGCGCGGTCGAAGGCTTCGACCCGAACATGAACACGCACTTCAGCACTTACGCCAGCTACTGGATCAAGCAAAGCATCAAGCGGGCGCTGGTGAACACGGCCAAAACCATCCGCATCCCTGCCTATATGGTGGTGCTGCTCGCCAAGTGGCGCCGGGCGACCAACAAGCTCTACGACGAACTCGGCCGCCCGCCGACGCCGGAGGAAATCGCCAAGCTGCTCGGCTTGCCCAAGAAGAAGCTGAGCATCATCAAGAAGGCGATCCGCGTTTACAACAGCACACCGCAGACGGACCAGAGCGAAGCCGGCTGGAGCATCGACGAGATGCTGATGGACAGCCGCTCGAAGACGCCGGACGACGAGATGGTCCAAACCGACGACCTGAAACAGGTGCTGGTGCTGCTCGAAAAGATGGACAAGCGCGAGGCGACGGTTCTAAAGATTCGCTTCGGCCTCGACGAAGAGGAACCGAAGACGCTCACGGAGATCGGCGAGAGCTTGGGGCTGACGCGGTAGCGTGCGCTCCAGATCGAAAGCGAAGCGCTCGCGAAGTTGAACGAGAGCCTGTGCGGGGATTGAGGATTACTGTTTGATGCGCCGGGCATCGTCCCACATATCGCGAACCGCTTTTTTGATGATCGGTAAGATTATCGCCGCAGTCTTGTTCGACAGACCCGACTCCGCATGGATGGCTTGAGCAACGATCAGCAATTGGGCTTTCTTCAAATCGTCGAGAATCGTCAGTTTGTCGTCGATAGACTCGATGCTGACATCGGGGTTTTTAGCCGTATCGAAGAGATGTTTCACCGTGGCGGCAATGCCGGCCACATCCACTTTTGCATTGAAAGCCGCAGGTGTGCGACGAGCCGGCTTCTTCAGCACGGCATCGGGGTCGTAGGTCCGGGCTTTGTCGAGAAACTCAGCAAACTCTTTAAGCGGTCGGCCGGCAAACGGGGACAAGCATTTTTCGATAGCGATCAGTTCGTTTCGCACTTCGCCGTTTCCCCTATCCGCTTGGTTGAAGTCGGACAGGCTCCGGAAATAGTGCTGGAGGGCATCGACGGTGTCGCTGCCGCTTTTGGACTTTTGGAGTAGGTCGCCGAGGCTACGGAAATACTTCTGGAGTGCGTCGACAGTCATGGGGGAAGCTCCTTTCCATCTCTTCGACCAACCGGCCGTAAATTTCTTCGATGGCCGGGCTGGACTTCGTGCTCACCAGTATTGAATCACCCTCTTGGATTCCTTTCAACTGAGGAATCTCGGTCGCGAACTGATGGAGCGTGACCGCGAAGAGGTTTTTCATCCGTTCGACAATGCCCCGGAAGATGCGGCGGTCGTCTTGCGTCAGCCCGCTTGAGTGCGTCCGATTCGCGAGCAATCCCAGCAAATTCAAGTTTTGATTGACGTGCGTCCGAAACGGTTCGGAGAGTGTGGCCTCCAGCAAATTCCGCACGCGCTCCAATGCTTTGATGCTCGGTAAGACCGGGATCATCAGGTAATCGCTGGCAGCGAGCGCATTGATACAGGAAATGTTCAGGAGCGGAGGGCAGTCGAGGAGAACGATGTCGTACTGCTTTGAAACCGATTTCGAGTGGAGTGCTTTGCGGAGCAAAAATCGGGCGTCCCGTTCCCCGGATTGCAGTAGCCAGCCCATATTCAAGTTGAATTCGGCAAAGGCTAGCCCGTCGGTTGTCGGAAGGACATGCAGGGATCCGGCGCGGTTGGGCGACGGCACCTCTTGAGCGAATTCGACAATTTTCGGATTGGCCCCATCGCCGGCGTATCGGAAGAAATGCTGGAGCAACCGTTTCTGGTCGAACCGCTCGCTGATCACCGATTGGTCGAGCAGCAAGGTCGTCAGTGATCCCTGCAAGTCGAGGTCCACGCAAAGCACGCGGTAGCCACGGCGGGCGAACGCGGCGCCCAATTGAGCCACGGTTGTCGTTTTGCCGACTCCGCCTTTGAGATTGAGCACCGATACGATGGCCACCTTTCGTTCAAGCAGCGGGCGAAATTTCGGCCGGCGTTGAAGTGCCTTGGCATGCCAAAGATAACCTTCGAGTTTCCGAGCCTTCCGGAGCCGGCTCTCGGCTTTGGTCATCGCGATTTGCCGGGCCCGCAAATCTTCCATCAACTTCCCTGCGTCGCCCCCCGCTCGGATCAGTTGCTCCTCGAGAATCGAAATGTGACTCTCATACTCGATCGACTTCGCCTTTGTACTTTCGTACTGACTTTTGTATTTCACCAACACCATCCGCTTTTGGTACTCCTTTACCCCTTCGGCAAAGATCTTGTCGCGCTCCGCTTGCTTGGCCGACAACTGCGACTCTTTAAGTTTCATAGATTCGGCTTGCATTGCGATCGTTTGGGCCTGCGTGATGATCTGAAGTTCGAGGTTGGCGATCTTCCCTTGCGCGACCTCGGAGGCTTTGTTGAGGTTTTTCACCTGCCCTTCCAAATCGTCGAGACGATTTTGCACCTTCTTCTTGACCAAGAAATGCACGATGGCCCAAATAATCGGCAATGCGAGCGTCGGAATTGCAAATTTTCCGAGTTGCGACCAGTTGACGATGTCGAGAAGTCCGTCGACATCGGCGAGAAGTAGGAAGGAGATTGTCGACATGCTCTTCCTCGTGTGATCGTTTCACCGCATATGGAGTATACACTCCTACAATAACTCTAACGAACGTCACCTCTACCACCATACCGCCGTGCCTAGTATAAGTCCTGCGAACCCTACTAGCCCCGCCGCCGCCAGCAGCTTCGCACGCTTCATCGCCTTGGCCTTTTGCGGGACGAACATCCTCCATTCGCCGAAGATCCCCGGATCGCTCGGCTCCATCGTCGGTACCTTCGACTGCAGCCACCAATTGCGGCTCCAGCCGAAGTTCATCAGCAGCACCACCGGTCGGCATAGCGACTTCGTGGGGAACGTGTCGAGCTTGGCGAGGCTCGTTTCGAAGAACCATGCCGCGCGCTCGAGAAACAAATCCCGCGCCGGACCGCCCGTGTACTTCGCCGCGTATTGGAAAGCTTCGACCTTGCGCAAATCCTGCGCCGCCCACGTTTCCGTGGGGTATTGCAACTTCTCCGGTGTATCCAAAATCGGCCGTTCGTGGTTCGCCATCCATCGGGCGTAGTGCAACAGCGACAAGCGGGCGTAACCGAACATGCGGTCGTACTCGCCGAGTTCGACCTTCGCATCGAGGTAACGGCCGAGGGCTTGCAGGAACATCGTGTAGAACCAGCGCAGTTCCGCGTTGAGCAAATTCAACGATTCCAGATTCTGCGACGGACTCACGACCCGGCGGATCAGCACTTCGGCGAAGTCCAAGTACTTGCGATCCCCGGTCAGCCGGAAGCCGTCGAGCAGAGCATTCACCGAGTTCGCCGACGCGCGGCCGGGGCCGTGATAACCCGCTTGGCTATCGGTGGCCAGGCCCGTATATTCGCGCGATAGCCAGCGGAAGATGGTCTTGGTCGGGTCTTCGCAATTCAAAATGTAGTCCGCGAGGCCGACGACGGTTTGCCGGTAGCGCGGATCGCCGGTGAGGAAGTAGGCGATCATCATGCCGGTGGTGTAGACATGCGACGGCGCCGGCCCGCCGCCGACGGAATAGGCCTTCAAAAGCTTCTGCTTGGTGGCCTCGTCGAGCGAATCGAGCTTTTCGACGCGGGTATCTTGCGGGCCGCTGCGGATGCGCTTCGGGTAGCTGCGATGGTTGGCGGTATCGGCGTGGGCGTAGTGGTAGGTGTGCCAGAACAGCCCGCCGTTGTACGCGGCTTTGTCGCCGGTCGTGTGGTAGATGTCGATGTCGGCCGTGTGATCGGCGCATTCGATCATCTGAGTGAACCAACGCGGATCGCCGCTGCGGAAGAACTGGGCCGCGAAGCCGCCGATGCAGTCGTACTGGTTGTTGTAATGCGACACCATCGGCGCTGGGCCGGTGTACCGCACCGCTTCGTGGTCGCCGTAGATGTCGCCGAAGTTGCGCCAACCGTATTCGTCGATCTTCTCGCGTTTGTGGAGGAAGGTATCCGGCCCTTCGATGGCCTGATCGACGAGCTTCGTATAGAGGGCGTGCGGGTCAGTCGCCTTCGGCGTGAGGTGCGGCAGCGCCTCGCAGCGGGAGTACCACTCCGGGGAACAAGAGACTTGCAACGGCGACCGCGCCCAAACGAGGGGTTGATCGGTGATGCCCGACTCGCCAAACGCGACGATGAAGGTGTGGGTCTTGCTTTCGCCGCCCTGGAGTTCGTGCGGCCCGGACTCTTTCGGGAATAACTCCAGAAAAAGGATCTTGCGTTGCAGGGACAATCGCTTCGGGAAATTCTCCCAAAAGTGCTGCATTGTGATGCCGTATTTTCCCGTCGTCATGATTGGCGACGCACGCAATCCTTCTGTATGGCCTTGGGAATGGGAGGCCGTATAGCCCTTCAACTCAAGGGGTACGGTGCGGTGGCGATTCAGGTGTGACTCGCTATTCCAGTATTCACCACCGCTGGAGACTTGCGTCAGTGCGGCATTCGGTGCCATGTGAAATGGGTGACCCCGCTCTGCCGAAAGCTTTGAAATCAATTCCGCATCGGTGTTAATACTAACCGAGAGTTCGCGGAAGTAAATCGACCCGCCATTGCCTAAATCCCAATTGCCGCCCGGATGTTCGGCCTCGCTTGGATTCGTGATCGTCAGCTGGACGCGGACTGCAGGCAAGCCGGGAAAGTCATCCCGGAAGCCTGCGAAGATCGCTCCCGCGTTCGTAGTAAAGTGGAACGGTGTCCGCACACGCACTGAATTCGCGCCGCCTGATTTCGGCATCGTGAACGATTGACGCCGACCACCATTGTCTTCGAAATTGATCCGAATCTCTTTCCCCTCTCCGCTTCGCAGAAGGAACCGAGAGGTGAGGTCTGGCTTCACGATCAACCGATACCCCGTCGCCCCGTTCCCCTGCGAATCCATCAACACATCGCACAGCACCCAGCGCACGCTGCCGTCCGGCCAGCGTTCGAGCACCTCCATTTGCAGCGGCACCTCCCCAGATGGGCCGACGCAGGCCAAATTCTCCGCATCGCGCAGCACGCCGCGCGGCCACGGCACGCCCACCGTCACCGGCTCCCCGCGGCGTTCGCACGGTTCCGCACTCCAGCCGAACAGTTCGACATCATCCGACATTCGTATTCCTCCACGGTTACCATAGTCCATAATGTCCGCATGAACGAATCGGTTCCCGAACCCCGCCCGTGGCTCGTATTTTCCGACGATTGGGGCCGACACCCCTCCAGTTGCCAGCACCTCGTGCGGGCGCTGCTGCCCGGTCAGCCCGTGACGTGGGTCAACACCATCGGCACTCGGCCGCCACGCCTCGATTGGGGCACGGCGAAACGCGTCGCCGAGAAGTTGAAGGGCTGGTTCATTTCAAGAACTCCGGCCCCGGACGGGGGCCGGCTCGACACGCCGACGATCATCTCGCCGAAGATGTGGCCGTCGTTCCGGTCCCGCTTCGGACGCTCGCTGAATCGCAAACTGCTGTTGAAAACCCTGCGGCCCATCGTCGAAGCGCTGCCGACACCACCCGTCATCATCACGACGCTGCCGCTCGTGGCCGATCTCGTCGGGCAACTCCCGGCGGCGAAGTGGGTCTACTACTGCGTTGACGACTTTGGCCACTGGCCGGGGTACGACGGCGCGACGATGACCGCGATGGAGCGCGAACTGGTTCCGAAAATCGACACCGCCATTGCCGTCAGCGAGACCTTGGTCAACAAACTCGCAGCGATGCAGATGCCGGCGCACCTGCTGACGCACGGAGTCGATCTCCCGTTTTGGCAAGCAACGCAGACGCCCCACGATCCGCCGGAGTTCGTCGGGATCGAACGGCCCATCGTCCTCTTTTGGGGTGTGATTGACCGGCGGATGGACACTTCGTTCGTCGAAGCTCTCTCCAGAACAATGACTTCCGGCAGCATTGTGTTCGTCGGTCCGCAGGATGCCCCCGACCCGGCGCTGTTGAAACTTTCGCGAGTGATTGTGCGCCCGGCTGTGAGGATCGAACGACTGCCGGCCCTGGCTGCCACGGCGTCGGTGTTGGTGATGCCGTACATCGACGCGCCCGTGACGCGGGCGATGCAACCGCTGAAATTGAAGGAGTATCTCGCCACCGGCCAGCCGTGCGTCGTCCGCGATCTCGGCACCACCCGCGCTTGGGTCGATGCCCTCGACCTCGCCGCGACGCCGGAGCAATTCCGCGCGACGGTACTCGCCCGGCTCACCGGTGACACCCCGTTGTCGCAATTGGAAGCACGCCGGCGGCTATCGTCCGAATCTTGGGCGGCGAAGGCCGCGCAGTTCCGGGCTTGGGTGGAATCATGACGCAGCCGCGCTATGGGACCCTCGATGCTTGGCGCGGGCTGGCGTGCTTGATGGTCATCGCCTTCCACAGCGCCGCGGCGTACGTCGTCGATGCGGAATTCTTAGCCCGCATGCATACCGTCGGCGGTTCGCCCGCCGATTGGGGCTGCCTCGTCTGCTGGCGCTTGTGGATCGGCGTACCGCTCTTCTTCGTCATCAGCGGGTATTGCATCGCGGCGGCGGCGGTCAACACCGTCGAGCGCGGCCGGACGATCCGCGAGTTCCTCATCCGCCGCTTCCGCCGGATCTATCCGCCGCTTTGGATCTATTTGATCCTCTCCGCGGCGGTGCTGATGTTCCTGCCGGAAGCTCTGCTCCCCGGCACATCGGACGGCGGTGGCCGGCCGATTCCCCGGCCGCAATCGCTCGGCGCTTGGAATTGGTTCGGGCACTTCACGCTGACGGAAGAATGGCGCGCACACATCATCGGCCCGCCGAAGCACTATTTCGCGGGTCAGCTGTGGACGCTCTGTTACGAAGAGCAGTTCTACCTCGTGATGGCCGCGTGCGCGGCGGTCGCCCGGCGCTGGCTCTTCGCCGCGGTCGCAGCGATTTCCACAATCGTGGCCCTTCGGCTGATCGATGTCATCGAATTGGGCTTCGCCGCCGACGGCTTTTTCTTCGATGGGATGTGGCTCGCATTCGCCGCGGGTGTGGCCGTGTACTACCGCTGCCACCGGGCGACGCCGGTGTTGAAGCTCTGCATCGACGGATTGTTTCTGACCGGTCTGGTTTGGGCGGCGCGCTCGGTGCCGGACTACTCCGCATTCGCGATGGGCATCCCGTCGAGTTTGTTGGTCGCGTGCTCGGCAGCGATTCTGTTGGGTTGGGGTTACCGCATCGATTCGCGCACGGCCCTCGCCCGCTGGCTGGCGCCGCTTCGCTGGTGCGGCGAGCGCTGCTACAGTTTGTACTTGGTCCACGCGCCCATCGCGCTGATCGCCAGTTGGTGCTTCTTCCGGGGCGGGGTCACCTCGACGCCCGGGACGTTGCTCATCACGCTCCCGGCATGCGTGACTTTGTCGGTGCTAACGGGTTGGGCCTTCCATCGCTTCATCGAACGATATTTCTTGAATCGGCCGGCGGAATGGGGCGTGCAAAAGTGGAGCGGAAAGTCGTGAGTTTCGGTTTAGCTTTTAGCTTTCGGTCATTCTCGCTACCCCCCGCGCCGAAAGCAGCGAAAGCTGAAATCTAAAATGGCGTTTCGGCGCAACGACCTTTCTCAGTAAAGACTTGCGTCCGAAATCGGCCGCGCGGCTCGCGGTGGCGAGTCTTTTCACGGAATTCCACCCCACCCTACCGTGAAAAGACCGCCCATCGCTGAAGAAACTCAGCGCCGTAACGACTTTCGCGCAGGAAGAGATGTGCGGACTTCGGCAAAATGAAGGGAATCTTTGCTCCGCCCCGAGAGCGCGGATCGGTCATACTCTAATCCCCGTAGGAACTTAAGGCTCGCAACATGGCCACCGCCCAGAAACCCTCTTACGCCCCGAGCCACTGCTGCCCAAGCTTTGGGGGTCTGTTGCAATTGAGCGTCGAAGCCCTGCGGCCACCCGTCGAAGGAGCGGACCGAGTTGAGAGAGGCAGAATAAACATGCCTTTCCCATGCCTTCCCCTTTCGTTCCCTTTTATTTCCCTTGTCCCCTTTTCGTTCCCTGACGGTACACCTCCGACTGCTGCTGTCGGTGCAGTGGGGACAGCGGAAGTAGAACGGGCTGGCGAGCGGATTGGATCTCGTCGATCCCCATCAATCACGTTCTTCACATTAGTCTAGTAAACCGATTGCACCTGCGGCTCGAGCTCGCCAATTTTGACGATCTAGCCCATATCCTGTAGGTCCCGGAGTAGGATCCTCAAGCCCATTCCGATCCACCCCGTTGGTGGCCCCATTGCCGACGTACCGACGCTGGTTCATGTCCCCGGCGGAGAACCCGATCGGATCCTCGCTCGTCCACTGCCCGCTCTGCGGATCGTAGCTCCGCCAGTGCATCCCGTACAGGCCCAAGAGCCGGTCGAAGTAGCCCCCGTGAACAGCACGTTCCCCGACACAGCCGAGTTGCTCTCGTAGAGCAGACCCCCGAAGGCCGTGTACTCCACCTGGCCCACGAATGTCCCCGAACCGTTCGTGATATCCCGCACGCTCCCCAGCCGATCCGATAGCAGCCAGAAGGCGTTCGTCCCGTCCGACCGCGCCACCGTCGCATCGCCGACCGTCATATACCGCGTGGTCACGGTCCCGCAGCCCCATCACCCCTGTCTCACTCTGACTCCGGCTCGTCAGGCGGTGATCCGCATCGTACCCGCTCGTCACCGTCCCGCCCTTGCTGTCCGTGCGTGTCGTCCGATCTCCCGCCGTGCTGTACACGCTCGTCAGCGTGATCCCGTGGAAATTATCCGCCTGCGTCGCGAGACGCCCGACGGAGTCGTACGTGAAGGCGTAGCCCGCCCCGCCCTTCGTGGCGGTCTCCACCCGCCCGTCGAACCTGTACGTGTAGGTCGTGCGGTTGCCGCTCGGATCGGTGATCGCCACCAGGTTGTCCGAAGCGTCGTACTCGCGCCGCGTCCGGCCGCCGTCGAGGGCGTCCGTGAACTCCAGCCGACCCTCGGTGTCGTAGCGGTACGTCGTGATGTTGAACTTGCCGTCGATGGAGAGCGCCACCCACCCCTCGGCGTCCAGCACCTGGCGAGTGGTATTCCCGTTGGCGTCCGTCGTGCCGATCCGCATGCCGCACAGATGCTACACAGAAGCTCAATTTATTCAAGCGATTCAATCAATCGAACCGACTGCTTTTGACTATAATAGCCAGTTGCGAGTGCATATGGCTTCTGATTGTCTTGGGCAGTCAAGAATAGCAAATATACCTGCTTTTTTTCTTTTGATGGCACTTTAAATATGAGTGGTTCTGGCGCATCAGCAACCAAGTCCTCTTTGCTGATGATTTTAGCGTAGTGCAGAACCGAAATGGATTCGGATTTTTCCTTGCCTTGCAACACTTGGAGTACACTAAAAGTCGTGACTTGACTTGCGAATTTCCCAGTAATTCCATGCTCAGCCAAATCGATATCAGCATTACCAGCCGCAGATTTGGTGACTGTGGCGACAACTACGACATCCGCCTTTGCGCAGAGGGCTTTGAAGGAATGCTCCTTCTGCAGCTGGGCGCGTGCAGCGCTTGACGCAAAGCAGCAGATGAAAATTGCGAGGAGGCGGGTCGTTAACGAGCGGAAATTCGCATTCATTGAATTGCCCTGCTGTCGAAGCCGATAGAAAATAGGATAATTTCTATTTGCTGCGAGGGATAATTATAGGACTGTCGTCTTTGAAAATCGCAGGGCTGCTTAGCATTTCAAAGCCGTCGTCTCCCAGCTTGACCTTAATTCTTGCAGGGAGATCAGCATTTGCAGCTGCTATCCAGCCGTCGAGCTTGGCAAAATTCTTTTTAATAGTGCCGTAATTACACTTTACATCTGGGTTATAGTAGACATAGGCAATCGTATAATTTACGACAGTCTCCTCTTTGAAATTCTCGTCGAGTGTCTTCTTCCTATCTTTTGTGATAACTTTGCCAGGAATCTCCGTATTAACTTCAAATCCTCCCTTAGAAACGCCTGCCTTTGTGACGGCAATACGCACTACGAGTGCGTAATCAGTTGTGTCAACAGTCTTCTCTTTTATGAGTACAGCATACGATCTTCGATCAACAATTGGGTTGGGGCCAGCGCCGCTACCAACGTACACTTTATCGGCTTTGAGCTGTGTAAAATCGTCTTCGAATGTTGGATCAAGCTTTGATATTGTGCCATCACGCGCCACTTTGAAACCTTGGATTAGCATCGTTTGCATGATGGAAATCCTTTCCTTTTCAAACTTCTTAGGAAATGTCAAGCTAGATTCGAATACGTAATCAGGTGCTCCGTTGCCAAGGGCTTTTTTCAAATCTTCTAATTTTGAATCGAGTGCGAATTCCACCTTGTCGTCGGCTAGTCCATTCCGATCTACACCGTTCGTCGCCGAATTTCCCACATACCGGCGCAGGTTCGCGTCCCCGCCACCGAAATCGGTTTGATCCTCTTCCATCCATTGCCCGCTCTGCGGATCGTAGCTGCGCCAGTGCATCCCGTAAAGCCCAAGTAGCCGGTCGAACATCCCGCCCGTGAACAGCACGTTCCCCGACACCGCGGAGTTGGTCTCGACCAGCAATCCCCCGAACGCCGTGTACTCCACGTACCCGACGAATGCCCCCGTCGCACTCGCGATGTCGCGCACGCTCCCCAGCCGGTCGCTCAGCAGCCAGAACGCGTTCGTCCCATCCGACCGCGCCACCGTCGCATCGCCCACGGTGAGGTACCGCGTCGTCACGGCCCCGGCGCCGCTCAGTTCTGTCTCACTCTGACTCCGGCTCGTCAGGCGGTGATCCGCATCGTACCCGCTCGTCACCGTCCCGCCCTTGCTGTCCGTGCGTGTCGTCCGATCTCCCGCCG
>JBBRUN010000026.1:0-20263 GCA_038247765.1 Gemmatales bacterium
AGTTTAGCTTTCGGAGTTTTCGCTGTTTTCGCTGTTTTCGCTGCTTTCGCTGCTTTCGCTGCTTTCGCTGCTTTCGCTGCTTTCGCTGCTTTCGCTGCTTTCGCTGCTTTCGCTGCTTTCGCTGCTTTCGGCAGGGGGGGTATGCAGAATGACCGAAACCTAAAAGCTAAACTTCGTACAAAGCCGATTGGTGCCCCGATTTCCCGTGTGCGACGCGGCGGTTTTCGTTAGGCTATCCCCAAAATCGGTTCTTCCTTCTGACGGAGAATACCATGGGCCGCCGGCGCGACGACGAAGATGACGACGATTTCGACGATGATCGCCCCGCGCGCCGCCCCGAGAAGAGCGGGGGCGGAGGGGGTAAGTCCGTCTTGATGGTGCTCGGCATCATCGGAGGCATCTTGCTGGTGCTCGCGCTGATTTGTGGCGGCCTCATTTGGTACGCCGTGTCGTCGGCCAAGAAAGCCGCGAACAACCTCGTGAGCCAATTCGAAACCACCGCGGAGGCCGACAGCTTCCTGTCCAAACTTTCCACCGATCAAACCCAAGCCGCGTACGATGCGACTGCGCCCGGGTTCAAGTCGTCGATGAGCCGAGATCAGTTGGAGCAGTTGATCAAGCGCAACCCGCTGCTGGCGAAGCATTCGTCGCGCCGGGCGCTGACTTTCAACGCTCCGACCGGATCGAGCCCGAATCGGAAGCAGACGATCAGCTACGAACTGAGCAAACTCTTCGACGACCCCGAGCCGTGGACTCCCCCGGGTCAGGCGAAACCGACGAAGCTCGTGAACACCGGTCCGCGGACGGTGACGGTGACGGTGACCGTGGCCGAGCAAGCCGGCGGATTCTGGAAAGTGGAAAACATCACGGTACCGTAGATTTCAACCCCGTAACCGGAGACGACGCATGGGCCGCCGCCGAGATGCTGATGACGATGACGGCGATCCCGAGTTCGGCAAACCGCGGCCGAAGAAGGGCGGCGGGCCGAAATCGCTGACGGTGACCATCACCGTCGCCGAGCAACCGGGCGGCTTTTGGAAGGTGGATAGTTTGTTGGTGAAGTGATCACCCGACCCGCCAGGTCGTCCCGGCGGGTCGGTCTTCGAGCGTCACATTCAGCGCGGCCAAGCGGCTGCGGATCAAATCGGTCTGATCGAACATCGCCTTCTTCAACGGGTTGTCCTTCGCCGCGACCTTGGCGTCCGCGCGCAGGTTCGCGCGCAGATCGAGGATCAACTGCATCAGCCCGGCGACGAGTTCATCTCCCCCTGCCAGTTCGGCTTTCGGCGTCGCCAGTTCCAAGCCGAGAATTCCCGTGATATCGCGGATGAGGCCGACGCCGTCGGCGAATTCCTGCTGGCCTTGCGCCGTCGCCCTCCCCGGCACTTCCAACTGGGCCTCGTCGGCGAACTTGTTGAGATTCGTGACGAGTTCGAACAACAGCCCGACGGCGCCGCCGGTGTTGAAGTCATCGTCCATGAACTGCTCGAACTTCTTCAGCGCCGCTGCGAACTTCGCATTCGTCGAACCCGAGGCGATGAAACCGGGACGGTCGGCGAAGCTCGTGCCCAGCACGCGATCCACGCGCTCGGCGAAGCGCAGGAAGGTTTCGAAGGCCGCCTTCGCCGAGATCAGCCCGTCCGGGATCGGCTTGGTTTTGTCGTTCCAATCCCAGATGCCGAGGTCGATGGGACTGCGATAGTGAGTTTGCAGCATGAAGAACCGCAGCGCCCCGCCGGGCACGTGTTTCAACGCGTCGGCGACGTTCAGCACGTTGCCCAGGCTCCCGGCCATCTTGTCCTCTTTGCCATCTTTGTTCTTCAACTTCAACAGCCCGTTGTGCATCCAGATTTTGGCGAGCGGCACGCCGTTGCAGCACTCGCTCTGGGCGAGTTCGTTCTCGTGGTGCGGGAAGGTGAGGTCGAGACCCCCGCCGTGGATGTCGAGCGTGGTGCCCAACAACGCCAGCGACATGGCGCTGCACTCGATGTGCCAGCCGGGTCGACCTTTGCCCCACGGGCTGGCGAACTGCACCTCCGGCGGTTCCTCCGGCTTGGCCGACTTCCAGAGCGCGAAGTCGGCGGGATTGCGCTTCTTGCCGGTCGTTTCCAAGTACGAACTCGTCTCGGGATCGTCGATTCCCCGGTTGCAAAGCTTGCCGTAATCGGCATCCCGCGTCACGTCGAAGTACACGTCGCCGCCGGCGGGGTAGGCGTGCCCCTTGGCGATCAGCGCTTCGATCATCGCGACCATGCCCGAGATGTGCTCGGTGGCCTTCGGGAAGTGGTCGATACCGGTGACGTTGAGCTTCTTCAAGCATTCGTAGTAATCGGCCGTCATCGTCTCGGCAAGAAGGTGGACTGTCGTGCCGAGTTCCTTGGCGCGGGCGATGAGTTTATCGTCGACATCGGTGATGTTAACGACCCACGTCACTTTATAGCCGAGGTGGGTGAGGTAGCGTTTGACGGTGTCGAAAATCACCGGCCCGACCATGTGGCCGATGTGCGACGGTTTGTAAACCGTCGGCCCGCAGACGTACATCGACACTGCTTCGCCCGGTGCTTTGGGGAAGGGTTCCTTCTTGCGGGTCAGCGTGGAATAAACTTGTAGTGTCATGGTTCGCTCTGGAATTCGACCCTCCGGTAATTTACGACTTCGCCACCGGGCGGCGGGAGTCCATCGGCGGAGGCGCCTAGCGCAAACTCTGCCGGACGTAAGCCGCGCAGACGTCGAGTACGCGGCGCTGTTGGCTTTCGGTGATTTCCGGAAACATCGGCAAAGCGATCACGCACTTCGACGCGTCTTCGCTGATCGGAAAGTCTCCTTCTCCGTGGCCGAGTTGAGCGACGCACTCTTGCAGGTGCAGCGACAGCGGATAATAGACTTCGCAGCCGATGTTCTCGCTCTTCAGGTGCTTCACCAAGGCGTCGCGGTGCCCGACCGGTACGCGGCAGACGTATTGGTTGAAGGAGTGCCGGCCGTACGGCTCGACCACAGGTCGCTGGAAAAAGCCGTTGAGGTGATGGCTCTCGATCAGCGCGTCGTACCGGGCCGCGGCGGCGCGGCGACTTTCGATCCACTGCTCGGCGTACGGCAGCTTCACGCGCAAGATCGCGGCTTGGATCGCGTCGATGCGGGCGTTCCAGCCGAGGTACTTGTGGAAGTACTTCACCTCGCTGCCGTGGTTGCGGAGCGCCATCATCTTCTTGTGCAGGGCTTCGTCGTTCGTCGTCACCATCCCGGCGTCGCCGAGCGTGCCGATGTTCTTGCTCGGGTAGAAGCTGAAGCACCCGATGACGCCGAGGGTGCCGCACTTCACGCCGTCGTAGCTCGCCCCGAACGATTGCGCCGCGTCTTCGATGACGTGGACGTTGTTCTCTTTTGCGATTTCCGCGATCGGGGCCATGTCGGCGCACTGGCCGTACAGGTGCACCGGCATGATCGCTTTCGTCCGCGGGGTGATGGCGGCTTCGATCAATTTCGGATCGATGTTGTAACTCAGCGGGTCGATGTCCACGAAGACCGGTTTCGCCCCGACGCGCATCACCGAGCCGACGGTGGCAAAGAAGGTGAATGGCGGCAGGATGACTTCGTCGCCCGGACCAATGTCGAGGGCGTGCAGCGCGAGCAGGAGTGCATCGGTGCCCGAACCGCAACCGAGGGCATGTTTCGATCCGCAGTATGCGGCGTATTCCTTTTCGAAGGCCAGCACTTCCGGCCCGAGGATCGCTTGACCCGACGCGAGGACTTTCAGAACGGCGGCGTTGATCTCGGTTTCGAGCGCTTGGTACTGTCCGAGGATATCGCAGAGGGGCACGGGGGCATTCGACATCGGCACAATCTCGCAGAATCTTGGAATCGGGCACGGCATACGCGGATGGACGAAGCCTGTCAAGCTGGGCCATGAGTAGAAGTGTGGCAACAATTCTGCGAGGTGATCTTCTGATCGGGGTGTCGCAAGCCACTCGTGATTACGAAACTCAACGAATTATGATTTCACGGGGGACAAGCGTCCCCCTCGGATTCAAACTCCAAGAAACGTGGTCGCATTCAAGTATAGTCGTGTACCGTGTGGTGCGACCATGACGGAAAATTGCGATCAGTCGGATCCGCTGAGGCCGACGAGGGCTTCCTGACGGGTCTCGTAGAGGGCCCAGATCGTGTCGAGGGCGGTCGTCTTCAACAATTCGCGTATGCGGCTATTCACCCCGGCGAGGGCGAGTTCACTACCTTGCTGTCTGGCGAGCAGATGGCAGCGGAGCAGGAACGTGATGAACGCCGAGCCGAAGTAGCGCACGCCGGTGAGATCCACGATTATGTGCATGGGCGGATCCTCTTTCATCGGCGTCAGCAGCATCTGCGCGGCCGGCTGCATCAAGCTCTCGGGCAGTTGCTCGACCTCCGGCGACGGGATGATGATGGCCACGTCCGAGTGCCACTTCACTTGAAAGTATTCGTTGGCCAAAATCGGTTCCGTACGGCTCATGTCGGCGAATTCCTATCGGTTGCGGTTCAACAACTATACCAGCCTAATGGGTGCCGCTTTCAGACGCAAGGAAATGCCGGGGAATGTGGAATGGAGCCGCCGAATTCTGCGATCGAACCGATGCGCTACCGCCGGGTTTTTCGTATGCGCCGGTTGCTGCGGACGCGTCGGGATCACCTTTTCGTCACGAAGTCGTCGCTTTTCAATCCGCAATCGCAGGTGGATTCTTCGTTGCGGATATTCTTCAGGATACCTGTCGCCGGACTCGGTTACTTGTCTTGGGAGTAGGGTCTTGCTCAAAGCCGCGACCTCGGCGCGCATCGCCTTGGCTTGCTCCGAATCGCCGGAGATTTGGTACTGGAGGGCGAGTTCCTTCGTCGGATGGCCGCGTCGAGCGCCGCGGCCGATTCGGCGGTCGGCCACCCGGAGGAACAACAGGCCGGCGTCGGAAGTGATGTGGCCGGCGGTGAACTCGGCGACGAGTTCCCGGCGGCGGACACTGGAAAAGGAGACGGGCGGTGTGATACGGTGTGTCACATGCGGCTTTTCGGCTGGCTGTGGGGTGTCGGAGCCTCGGAGGAGGATCGGTGTCGAGTCATCCTGTACGGCTCACCCCTTCACGGCTTGCCCTACGGACCCGACCCGGAAGTTGATCCATTCGCGTCCGCCTTGCGGGCGGAAGTCGTGCGGTCCTAGGGCGAACTGGCCGCGCAGAACAATGCGACGCTGGAAATGGAAGCGACGAAAATGGTGTCGCCTTTCGCTCCGCGAACGATTTTTTGCGTTGAAGAGATGCGGTAAAGCGATTGAGGGAAGAATCCGTTCGCGGACTTAACGGCGACTCTATTCTTCGGAGTTCAAGCATGCGCTATCTCCTCGTTTGCGGCGTCGCCTTGTACGCCGGGTCGCTGGCGCAGTCCCAGTGCGTCCGCGAGCGGGCGCCGTTGTTCCCGAGGTTGCAGGCCCGGCTTCGCCCGCAGCCGTGCGTGCCTTGGTGTCCGACAGTGTCTTCACGTGTCGAGCCGAAGCCCGAACCGCCGAAACAGGTCGATGCTCCGCCCGAGAAATTCGAGTACGTCACGATCCGCGGCCGCGTTTATTGGCCCGAGAGCCGAGCGATACCACCTTTGAAAATCGTGAACAATGGGCCGCTACCGATGCCCGGTTTCGGCCCGGTGCTGATCAACGATCTCTCGATCGAGCCGACCAATCGGGGTGTCAAGAATGTCATCGTCTGGCTGCGACCGGACGATACCGATCGGACGCACACTTTTCCACTCGACAAGGTGAAACCGGAATTGAGGCTGCGGGGACCGAATCCGCCGATGCACACCATCGCTGTCAAAGACGGGAATTTCGAACCGAGAATACTCGCGGCCCGCGCCGGCGATCAACTCCGCTTCTCGAACACTGCGCCGGTCGGAATCAACGTGAACTACAGCAGCGATGCCGAAGCGTTCAATGTGCTTCTGCAAAGGGGCGCGGAGAAAAAACTCGCCAAGCCGCTGGAAGCCCAACGCTCGACGATCGGTTTCGCCTGCAATGTCCACCCGTGGTTGATGGGCCGTATCCGCGTCTTCGATCACCCGTACTTTGCCGTCACCGACCAAGACGGCCGGTTTGAAATCCGGGGTGTTCCGGCGGGTCGATGGCGCATCGTCTATCAACACGAACTCGGCTACCACACAGGCAAAAACGGTGTGCCCGGCTTCGCCATCGACGTGCCGGACGACAAACCGGCGAGGGAACTCCTCCCGCAGGAATACCTTTCACCACTACATAGCGGAATAATTCGCGGCTAGGGGACGACCATCGCCGATCGCGGATGCAAGTCGTTAGCCTGCATCGTCTCTACAGCGATCAACGGTCTTTTTGCGGAGGGGTGGGGGGAAACCCGCAAAAAGACTTGCCGCAGCAAGCCACTCCGCCGAATTCCGACGTAAGTCGTTGCGGGGGTGAGTCATTTCTTCACTTGCACAACCCAACTTTCGGTATCGGTGCGCTTGGTGGTTTTGCCGGCTCCCGAGACCCAGAAAGCCGGTTCTTGCAGGTTGTGGATCGACTGTTTGCCCAGCGCTACGGTGTCGACTTGGAAGTTGGCGTCGATGTGCTGCGTGAGGAAGTCGCCGGGGTCGTGGCCGAAGTTGGCCAAGCCGTCCGAGGATTTGTCGTGCAAGATGCTCACGGCCAAATCGACCGGCACCCAACCGACCTTCGCCGCGTAGAACTCGGCCTTCACGTGCCATTGGTAGTAGGCGCTGTCGCCGATCTTTTCGTCGGCCTTCGCCGAGGTCGCCCAGCGGCCGAACAGCGTCCGGCAGGGGATGCCGTTGGCCCGGAGCACGGCGGCGTACAAGATCGACAACCCGCCGCAGTCGGACTTGCCACCGTCGCACACGGTGCTCGCTTTGCGATCCATAGCGGGCGTGTATTCGTAGGTGTGGCTATCGCGGATGCCGAGGAAGACGCGCTTGGCGAAGGGGATCTCCGCTTCGGTTTTGCGCTTCGTATACCCGGCGTCCTTCAGCCACTTTTGGAAGCCTTCGCCGTTGAAGTCGATGTCGCCCTGTTCGGCGAGCGCGGCTTTACGCTCTCCCGCTGTCAGCGGAGCCACATTCGCGGCTTCGCCGTCGCCGGCCACGGCGAGTTCCCGAGAATAGAGAGTCGCCGTGTAATGGATTTTCATCGTCAGCGCCGATTTGAGGTCGTCGGTTTTCGCCGGCACGCGTGCCATGAGCAAACTGCGGCCGAGGTCGCTTTTGTCTTTCGCGGTCTCGGCCCCGGGTAGATCTAAGCTCGTTTTGCACTTGCGCTGCCCGGGGAGTTCGGGCGCGACGGCCGCGAAGGCGATCCACTCCTTGGCCCGGAGGTCGGGCATGTTCGTCGACAGGACGAGCGTCCCGGTGACGGTTTGCACTTCCCGGGTCTCGATCTTGTATTGGACTTGGGCGAACGCCGACGCCGGGAAACCGAGCGATAACAAGGACGCGAACACCGCAAAGAATCGCACTGGGGATGGCATTCCGGAGTCTCGGTGATGGGTGGGGGCATCCTATCTGCAAATGGCGACGATGGCCGCAGATCGATTTGCGATCACCGGAGAAATTTGCGGAAGGTCCAACCGAATTCTCAGGGGGCTCGATCGCTTCCGGCGGACGCGTTCCCGACATCCCACTAGAGTAATCGAATTCGCGGACCACGATCGAGCAAGGTTCGACACCCGACTCAACGGAGCAGAGCGATGGCCGAGCAACTTTTTCGATTGGATGGCAAAGTTGCCGTGGTGACCGGCGGCGGGCAAGGCATCGGCGAAGCGATCTCGCGCCGCCTCGCGGCGGCCGGGGCTACGGTCGGCGTCTTCGACATGGCGGCCGCGAATGCGGAGCGCGTGGCCAAAGACATCGGCGGCGTGGCGATGGTCGGCGACCTCACGAAAGAAGACGACTTGGCCCGGGTGTTCGCCGATGTGGTGGCGAAGGCCGGGCCGGTTGACATCTTGGTGAACAACGCCGGTGTCGCCAGCCGGAAGGGGCGCGACGTGCCGATTTGGGAATCGGTTCGCGAAGACTGGGAATACGTCATGAACATCAACGTCACGGGCCTCGTGCTCTGCTGCAAAGCGGTCTTGCCCGGGATGATCGCGCGGAAGTACGGGCGGATCGTGAACATCGCCAGCATCGCCGGGAAAGAGGGCAACCCGAAGATGGGGCCGTACTCCGCCAGCAAAGCGGCCGTGATCTGCCTGACGAAGTCGCTGTCGAAGGAACTCGTCGGCAAAGGCGACATCTGCGTCAACAGCGTCTCCCCGGCCGTGATCCAAACGCCGATCCTCGATCAACTCAGCCGTGAGCAGATCGACATGATGCTCAGCAAGATCCCGCTCGGCCGCACCGGCAAGCCGGACGAAGTCGCGGCGCTCGTGCACTTCCTCAGCAGCGGCGATTGCAGCTTCACGACGGGCTTCTGCTTCGACATCAGCGGCGGTCGGGCGACATATTAAACCGGAGTCATTCGTGATTCGTCCTTCGTTATTCGAAGATGATTTGACTCACCGATTGACGGAGTGCCCCATGACCACCACCGACCGTTGGCCCGTCCGAGTTTGGCCCGGGATCGCCATCGTTGCGATGGTCGCATTCTTGATGCTCGTGCCGGCGTGGGTCGCGCCTCGGACGATGCTGCACTTCGTCTCCTTCTTCACCGGGCCGATGCTAGGGTTGCTCCTCGGCGTCGTATGGTGGACGACCTATTCTCGCACGCACGGCACCATCAAGTGGGGCGTGCTCGCCCTCATCCTGCTCCCGCTCGTCGGGTTGAGCTCGCTCGAGATCGCCGAAACGGGCATCCCCTTCGGCACACTGTTTTTCGGCGCCCCATTCGTGATCCTCGTCATGGTGATCTGGCTCGTGGCGAGTTTCCCGATGCCGCGCTCGGTCCGGCAGTATGGCACGTTCGCCTGGCTCGCGGCGGCGTGGGTCGCCGTCGGCCTGCTCCGCGTCGATGGCACCGACGGCGACATGCTCCCCGAGTATTCCTTCCGCTTCAGCTCGAAGCCGGAGGATCGAGACGCCGAGGAATTGAAGAACCGCGCGCTGGTCGCCCCGGCGAAGCCACTGTCCGAATCGGCCAAGGACTCGCTCGATTGGGCCGAGTTCCGCGGGCCGAACCGCGACGGCGTCGTCGGCGGAACCGGCATCGACCCCGATTGGGAAACGAACCCGCCGAAGCAATTGTGGAAGCAGAAGATCGGCCCCGGCTGGGGAACCTTCGCCGTCGTCGGCGACCGGCTCTTCACCCAAGAACAACGCCAGAACGACGAAGCGGTCGTTTGCTACGACGCGGCTACCGGCGGGCCAATTTGGCGGCATTACGAAACCGCGAAGTTCAGCGACCTCAATGCCGGGGCGGGGCCGCGGGCGACGCCGACCGTCGTGTCTGGCAAGCTCTATGCCATGGGCGCCACGGGCCTACTGCTGTGCCTCAATGCCGAGGACGGCCAGCTGATTTGGAAGACCGACATCACCAAAGATACCGGCGGTGCGCCGCCGCAATGGGGCTATTCGTCGTCGCCACTGGTGATCGGTGCACTCGTGATCGTGTATGCCGGTGGCCCCGGTGGCCAAGGCACCGCCGCATTCGATGCCGCGACCGGCCAGTACCGCTGGGGCTCGGGGAGCGCGACCCACGGCTATAGCTCGGCCCAACGCGCCGTCATCGACGGCGTCGAACAGATCCTCATGCTCAGCGATTACGGTCTGGAGTCGTTCGAGCCGAAGAAGGGCCTGTTACTGTGGGAGTACAAGTGGTTCATCAAAGGGATGAACCGCGTGACGCAGCCGACGGTCGTGGGCGCGGGCGGGTTCCTGCTCGGCACCGGCATCGGCGGCGAGATGGGCACCCGGCGAATTTTCGTCCTAAAAGATTCGCTGGATTGGAAAGTCGACATCGTTTGGTCGAGCGATAAGCTCCGCCCCTACTTCAACGATGGGGTCGTCCACGACGGCCATTTGTACGGCTTCGACGATAAGAAACTCGTCTGCGCCGACCTCAAAGACGGTTCCATCAAATGGGATGTCGGCACCAAATACGGGCACGGTCAAATCTTGCTCTTGAAGGATCAAGGCTTGCTCGTGATCCAAGCCGTCGATGGCAAAGTCCACTTGGTGAAAGCGTCTCCGGTCGAACCGACCGAACTCGGCAAACTGACCGGCATCAGCGGCAAGACGTGGAACCATCCCGTGGTCAACCGGGGGAAACTTTACATCCGGAACGGGGCCTGGGCCGCAGCCTATGAGCTAAAGTCGAAGTGAGACAAACAAATTGATTACGACGCGGGCTTCTTGGGTTTGGACTTCGGCTTGGTGCGAGGTGACTGTTTCTTGGTGACTGTCTTGCCTGTTTTGGTCACAACCCGTTTCCACAAGTGCGGAACTTCGGCCGCGGTAGCCGGTTTCCCGATCTTGGACAACTTCCCCGACTTGGTCTGCTTGTAACGTTGAGCGAAAAGCAACCCTGACGGGGCGTCGGATTCACCGGCTTCAGCGAACACGGCATCCTCTTTTTTTCCCTGCATCGTCAAATAGCCATCCCAGACGAGGACGTAGTATTGTCCCGATCGGGCGTATTGTCGAATGAGAGCACGCCCGCCTTCCAAGAAGGCCTCACTCATGGTGCCATCCGGACTGGTCAGGTCGACCAAGTGCCGTGCACCATCGGCAATGAGGAGATAAAACGGGGTCCGGTCTCCATCTCCAATGCATCGGAACCCGAGTTCTAATGCTTCGAAAACCCACTGCTTCAAATCTTTCGCTTCGTTCGCCATGTGTTGACTCCGCATAATCTACCGTCGATTCATTTTGTTACGTCCGCAACTATACCGTCCTCCCTCGATCCCCGATCGCATCAAATTCCTACAATCGCTCCCCTATAACTTCTGGTGCTGGAATGCCGACGCGATCCCCGGAAAAACGCGGTACCACCCGGTGGTCCAAAAGAACCGGTTGTAGATCCGAAACGGAATACGATCGCGGCGTTCGAGCTTAAGGGAAAGTGAACGGAGAGCAGGTCGGCTCGATTCCGTGAAACTCCGATATTTTTCGGCTTGCACACTTGCATTGAGTGGCGAATCGAAGTAAAACGACGCGGAATTCGAGATCGGCGTCGCACCCTACTCGAACGCACTCGGACTATTTTTCGCCCCCTCAGAAAGGAACGCGTCCATGGCACTCTTCGGCGGATTCATCGATTTCATGTCCCAAGACATGGTCTTCTGGCCCTTGGTCGTAGTGGCGGTTCTCCTGATCGTCGCCTTCGTGGTCATGCGCGTCATCAAAAAGCCTTCGGACGACTGACCGTCCGAGGCGGTACCGAATTCGCCCCGGAGGTCCGGGGCACTTTCATTTCCCTTTCGGCCATTCGCCGACCGTCAATTCCACCGCCGATGCTTGCTTGCTCCGCCAGATCGACAACTTTACTTTCTGATTCGCCGGCAGCATCCCGACCAAATTGATGACGTGGTTCTCGTCGCGGATTTCGACGCCGTCCAGCTTGAGGATCACGTCCCCGCTCTGTAATCCCGCCCGCGATGCCGGGCCGTTGTTGTGCACCGATTCGATCAGCGCCCCACGCAAACGGGTCAGGCCCAGCCTGAGGGCCGTGTGCGGATCGAGAGCCGATGACATCTGCATGCCGATGTATCCACGGGCCACGCTGCCCTGATCGAGCAATTGCTTGCCGATGCGCTTCACGAGGTTGATCGGGATGCTGAAAGCGACGCCGCTGCTGTAGCCGTTGGTCGAGGCATTGGCAGTGTTGATGCCGATGACCAATCCGGCCGTATCGACGAGGGGCCCGCCGCTGTTGCCGGGGTTGATGGCGGCGTCGGTTTGCAGGAATTCCTTGATACGGATAGTATTCCCGAGGCTGATCTGTCCCCGGTCGCGTGCCGAGATGATGCCGTGCGTGACGGTTTGGTTGAACCCGAAAGGGCTGCCGAAGGCGAGAACCCACTGCCCCGATTTGGCGGTGTCGCTGTCGCCGAGTTCGGCCGTGGGAAGGTTGTCGCCGACGACGCGGAGCAGGGCGATGTCGGATTCGGGATCGGTGCGAACCAAATCGGGGACGAGGATCCGGCCGTCGTTGAGCGTCACCGTGATTTCCGAAGCCTTAGCCCCGGCGACAACGTGGTTGTTCGTGATGACGAACGTACCACGGTAGTTCGGTAGCTGGACCAGGACACCCGAGCCCGATTCTTCCGTCGGCTTGTTCTTGGCCGCGCCGGGCGCCGCCGGTTTGACGGCATCGACGGAGACGACCGCCGGCATGATCTTCTGCACGAGCATTTCGAACTTGGCCGGTTGGGGCGTCACGGGCTTATCGTCGATCGTCCCTGGGGGAGCTACGGGGAGATCGCCGGCCGGGGCTGAGATCGCCAAACGTGGCGACGACAGCGATTCGCCGACCCATCCCCCGGCGAACGCAGCCGCGAGTATCGGGACAGTCATGATCGCGGGTCGGAATCGCATGGTATTCTCCGTGTCCAACTCAAACTGCAACAATACTTTACCGCGCGCGTCCAGCTATCTTGAATGTCGGTTGCGTTCGCGCGCAGAAAAAGAATGGCCTCGCCTGCATGAAACGAAAAATGCCCGCAGGTCTTGCGACCGGCGGGCACGGGATATTGCGAGGAATCGGTTATTTGCCGAGTTCGGCTTGGACTGAGGCGAAGTCTCTCTCGCTATCGTCGTAGCTGTCGCGGATGTTGCCCCACTCCATGTCGGCGTGGTGGTCGATCCAAGCCGAGTCTTTCTCGACTTCGGCTTGGCAGGTCACGCACATCACACAGTACGGCAACGCGTTGAGGCGCGCCAACGGGATTTTCTTCGAGCAGACGTCGCAAGTGCCGTAGCGGCCTTGTTTGATCCGCTGGAGGGCCAGTTCGATCTGCGCGACTTCTTTCGACTCGAACTGGGCCAGTTGCGAGGTCATTTCGTCGCCGGTGTTGCCGAAAGCGGCATCAGCGACATCGCCGGTGGGGTGATTCATGGAGTGGCCGAGATCTTGGAGGTCGCGGCGCAGTCGGCGGTTCAATTCGTTGCGGCGTTGGATCAGAACTTTGCTGATCTTCTGCAGTGCATCGGTGCGGGCCATGGGAGTCCTCCTTTCGAACTCGACACAACTACTCATCGGAGATTCTCATCGGGGAGTACCAAACTATAGGCACAGCTTTTCAGGAAAATCGCCCCGAACAACCGAATTCCTTGAATATTGGGGACTTGGGAGCCGTGTAGTCGCTCCATAACCTCGCCTGACAACTTGGGTTGTCGGACTGTATTGCGCAGATGCTAACACGGTGCGAAGGAACTGGAAGCGAAAGGCGTGCCAGTGATGGGAACAAATCGGGGAGTAACTTCTATTTACTCACCCTGCAAAATCCACTCGACCGTTTCGATGGCGACGGCTTCCATCGCGCTGCCGGCTTCGAGAATCGGAGCACGGGGTTGCCCGACGAATGGAAACAGCAGGTGCACCCGCCCGACGAAGTTGCTCGGTCGCGCCTCGGCCACGCGGTTTTGCCCCGTGGCTTCGTCAAGATAGCGCAGCAATAATTTCTTGCCGCCCGAGCCTTCCTCGGTGGCGACCCGGATGCGCACGCCGATGGCGCCGCGTGGCGGTTCGGGGAGTTCCAGCTTCGGAGCGGGCACGCCGGCTTCGTACTCGTGAGCAGGATATTTCCAGCGTAACGGTAGGCTGGGAACCGCCGTCAGCTCCACTCGATGAACCGGATCTTCGGCGAGTTTGTCGAAAGGGGGGATGCCAGCATTCCGATACGCCCGCAGTTGGATCGCCAAGCGATCGCCCATCAAGACGCCGCGGCCGCCGCCGTGTTTCCCGGCGAGGAACATCGGCGAATCGCCCGAGCGGATGTCAATGTCGAGGTGGTGGATCGATTCGCGAATTTTGTACGAAGCGTCGATGGCCGGCGCGAAGTTCAACCAAACGATGCCCGCCGACAGAATCGCGCCGAAGATCCCTGTGAACCAAGAAGCCACACCGCCCGGTCGAAGCTCAATCGCGGCGATCAACCCGAGGATCGCCGCGGACAACCCCGCCGCGGCGATGGTCGTATTCCGCGAGATGAACCCCGTGCCATGGGAGGCAACTGCGGCGAGGATCAATCCGGTGATCACCAGTAGGATCGCGGCCGGCGCAATCCGGTGGGCACCGCGGTAGGCTCGGACCACCAACGCGACCATGGAGAGCGCGTCGATCGCCAGTACGAACCCGGCGGCGGCGATGTAGTGCCAATACTCGTCGGGCCAACAGCCGACGGCGCTCGTGAGAGAGCCGATTGCACCTTCGAGCCAGTTCTCGGGCTGTTGAAAGATCTCACTCGACGAAGTCAACGCGGCCCAAGCCCCGTAGCCGAGCGCAGTGAAATGCAGTGCGGTGAAATACGCGGCGCAGTACCGGTTCTGGCTGCGTTCGTAGCGGAGCGCCAAATAGCCGACCCATATGGCGACGACCGAGGTGAAGGCCAAGCCGATTCCGCCGTTCAAGATCAGCGAGCCGGCGTAGATGCTGCTGAGGATCGCCCAGCCGAAGCCGCCGCCTTTCGCCAGACGGCCTGCGCACCAGAGCCACCCCGCGATGCCGTACACCGCGAGGGCTTGCCCGACTTGGTAGCCCATCTGCAAGTTGAAGCCGTGGCCGAAGTGCAGCAGCAGGATCGGGAAGAGCACATCGACTGGGTGCGACCGATTTCGCAAGCCGCGCGCGGTCCAGAGGAATAATACGGACGACGCCGTCAGGAGGGATAGCGTGGCGTATTGCGGGGCGGCGAAATCATAACCCGTGGCCCGCAGGATGCCGAGCCAGACCGACTTGGCAAGGGGATAGCGATACTCGCCCGACGCTGCCAAAATCCATTTCCAAGTCGATTCGGATTCGACCCACGTGTGGAGGAGATCCCATTCGTCCATAACCGGGAGCTTGGGTGGCTGGGAATGGGCGAACCAACCCGCGCCGACCACCGCGGCGAACAGGCCGAGGTGCACGAACGCGAGCGCGGCGAAATCTCTCGGCAACTTCTGCATGACCTTTCTCGCTTCAATCCCGGGCTCGCGACCACGGCCGGAGCACATCCCGTTGAAATCGATCGCTGAATGGGATCGACCCGCTCTCCAAGAGGTGGTGGCCGTCCATGAATTGATCGTCGGCGATCCAATCGCGGGCATCGACGACGCGCGTGCCGAAGTCAGCGGCTAAACCGGCCGCGTAGTCTTGTACCAGCCTTTTAGTTCTGGGCACGTACCAACTGCGGAAGCCCGAGTTTTCGGGCATCATCAGCAAACCCACGACGGCGATGCCTTGCTCCGCGCAGTAGTTCAGCAGCGCCCGCATCGTGCGGTCGTAGACGGAGTCGATCGCTTCGAACTTCAGTAAATGTCGATACGAATCCTCGGCCACCCGGCCCGCGCGTTGTCGGGAATCGTCCGTGTACGTGCCCGCGCGGATCGGGCAATAGCCGTACGGGCCGATCGCGTAGGTCCACTGATTCAAGGCTGAGACGTTCTCCTGCGGAGCCCAGAGTTTCGCGTAGCGACTCGTGAGGGTGTAACGCTGGGTGTACCACGGCGCCGATTGCGCATCGATCCAAGCCCGCAACCAAGTCCATTGCCGGTCGCGGTCGTACGCGCGCACCAGATCGAAATCGTCGTAGCGCAGCCGGGCCGCTTCCCGCTTCGGGTTCAGGGGCAAATACGACGCGCGTGCGGGAATGCCTTCCGGGGTTTCTACCTCCCGCATGAGCGCCGGGAGAAGTTCGATCACCACGCCGTCCGGCTTGGCTCCGATGGCGACGAATCGCCGCAGCATCAGCAGCATGTGGATCGGTTGCCCGCCGGCCAAACACGCGTCGTACACCAGCGGCGGTGCCGCTTCGCCCGGTACGGGCTGCGACAACCAATCGGCCGCGACGCCGTTGCGCGAGCGCGAGGTGCCGAGCACGACGATCAGTGAACGCTGCGGGAATTCCGCTTTTCGAAGTGCCAAATTGCCCACGGTGGTGCCGTATTCCGGATCGGCCCAATATAGCTTACTGCGGTTGATGCCGTACGTCATCGTCGCTTGCACTGCCAACAGCGTCAGCACGCCGGCGAGGACAATACTGCGGCCGCGCCGCTTGCGTTGGGATCTTGCCATCGGGCGGCCTCCCTGGGCGAATGGGTCAAAACTGGAAGTAGATAAACGCCTTCCCGGCATCGGGGGCGAGTGCCATCGCCACGATCGCAGCGGCGGTCCAGGCGATTCCGACGATCGGGCTCGGGATCGTTTCGTACAGGTACTTCCTCAAACCGGATCGACCGGCCAAGTGGGCGAGGATCACCGCACTCGAAAGAATCGCCAAGATTTCCACGGGCTGGGTCAAGGGTGAGCCGGCTTCGAAGGCGAAGGCCCGACTGTAAATCGTCGAGGCCGTCTGCAAATCCGGCGATCGGAACAGCACCCAAGCCAGCGACACGCACGCGAACGTCAGGCCGATTCGGTAGATGGTTCCCAAATGGCTTCGCAGTAAAAATTCGAGTTCGGGTCGCCGTTGGCACGCGACGCGGAACAGCCGGTGGACAATCAGGAATGCACCGTGGGCGATGCCCCAGATGACGAAGTTCCAACTCGCCCCGTGCCAGAGGCCGCCCAGGGCCATCGTGATCATCAAGTTGCGCGACGTCTGCCAACCGTCGCCACGACTGCCCCCCAAGGGGATGAACAAATAATCGCGCAGCCAACTCGACAGCGAGATGTGCCAGCGGCGCCAGAACTCGGCGACATTGGCCGAGGAGTACGGCATGTCGAAATTGAACGTCAGCGTATAGCCGAACAAGTGTGCCACCGCCATCGCCAAGTCGGAGTAGCCGGAGAAGTCGCAGTAGATCTGGATCGAGTAGGCCAAGATCGCGCCCCAGACGGCGCCCGAACCGAAGGCGCCGGGATCGGCGAAGACCGGATCGGCGATCATCGCCATACGGTCGCTGATCGCCATCTTCTTGATCAACCCCAATACGAGGTAGCCGAAGGCGACTTGCAGGCGGTACCAATTCAATTTCTTCGGGCGCCGCATCTGCGGGAGGAACGCCCGCGCCCGCACGATCGGCCCGGCGACCATATGCGGGAAAAACGTGATGAACAGCATGAAATTCGCCAAGCTGCGCTCGGCCGGAATTCGCCGGCGGTAAACGTCCATCGTGTAGCTGATCGCTTCGAACGTGTAGAACGAAATCCCGATCGGCAACACGATATCGAGCGCCCCGCCCGAAGTTTCCAACCCCGCCCCGGCGAGCATCTGCCGGAACGATTCGATGAAGAAATTACTGTATTTGAAGTATGCGAGCAGCGCGAGATTTCCGCCGAGGCTGATCGCCAACAGGACCTGCCGCCAGCGCCGCGAAGGGAATCGATCCAGCCCGCGGGCAATGAGGTAATCTGCGGTCGAAGACCCGGCGACGACCAGCGCGAGTTCTTCGTTCCACGTGGCGTAGAAGTAAAAGCTCGCGCCGAGTAGCCAGTAGACTTTGGCCGTGCGATAAGGGAGCAGCCAATAGACCGCGAAGATCGCGAGGGTGAAGAGCAGAAATTCTTGCGTGCAAAATAGAATCGCGCCGCTCCGTGATGAGGACATTCACCCGGCGCGACGCACCCGAGATGTCGCGAGTGAGTCGGCACGATTTCCCGGATCCTTTTCACGGCCTCAACCGGGTATTGACGAACTCGACCAAAACCGCGAAGGCCATGGCGAAGTAGATGTAGCCTTTGTCGATGTGCTGGCCCAAGCCTTCGGCCACGAGCAGCACGCCGATCAAGATCAGGAAGCTGAGCGCCAGCACCTTCACCGTGGGATATTGTTCGACGAACCGGCTGATCGGCTCCGCGAACGCGAGCATGATGAGTACCGCGATGATCATGGCCGTGACCATGACCCAGAGTTGATCGACCATGCCGACGGCCGTGATCACCGAATCCAGAGAGAAAACGATGTCGATGATGGCGATCTGGACGATCACCGACGCGAAGCCCGCGGCTTTCTTCGGCAGGGATGTCGCCGCGGCTTGGGCATCCTTTACCTTCTCGTGCATCTCCAAGGTGCTCTTGCCGATGAGGAATGTGCCGCCGACGAGCAAGATCAAGTCGCGCCAAGAAACGCCGCGGGCCTCGTGATTGTGGAAAAACGGCATATCGGGGAGTTCGAACAGCGGCTTGGTCAGACCGAGCAGGAACGACAGCGTCGCCAACAACAACAGCCGCGTGACGAGGGCGGCCCCCAGGCCGATCCGGCGACCCATGCGTTGCTGTTCGGCCGGGAGTTTGCCGGAGATGATGGCCAGGAAGATGACGTTGTCGATGCCGAGGATGACTTCCATGAGCGTCAGCGTGACGAGTCCGATGATCGCGGCGAGCAGGCCGAAATCGCCGGGGCGGCTGAACTTCAACTCCAAGCCCGCCCGGATCGGTAACTGGCGGATGTCCGCGCCGACCTTCACCGGGAGTTGATTCGTCAGCAATTGACCGTGGAATTTGTTGCCGTCGCTGAGTTCGATCAAAGCGGTCGCGGTGTCGCCTTCGACTTTTTCGATCGTGAGTTGCTTCAATCTGACGGTGTCGAAATCGACGGTGCCGAACCCCGGTTTCATCTTCACGGTGTGGAACATCGGCTCGCCGTCGAACTTCTCGGTGGTCGAACCTTCGGGCATTTCGACTTTGACATTCACGCCTTCGACGACCCCCGGCGCGGGGACCACCTTGTTGAGTTCCGGATCGGGCTGCGAAATTCCGCGCACGGCCCCGGTGATCATCCACCCCGCCAACAGCGCGAGGCACAGCGTGAGCAATAAACGTCGCGGGGAGATCATCGTCGCGGTTCCTCGGGGGGTCGCACACCAGTTGGCAACTGTTGTACCGAGAGAAGCGAAACGCCGCAACGCCACGACTTCCGAAGTCCGGTCATGAATTCGGAAGTCCTCGGTTCCGTATCATGACCGCATGAAACCCATCGCATCGCACCCGCTGGCCGAGTACCTCGAAACCGCCGTCGAAGCCGCGAAAATCGGCGCGGCGATTCTCGAAGACTGGCGCGCCAAGTTCAAGGTCACCGAGAAAGAACGCAACAACCTCGTCACCGAGGCCGACATCGCTTCGCAGAAAGCGGTGCGGGCGCACTTGCTCGGCCAGTACCCCGATCACGCCTTCGTCGGTGAAGAGGATCACTTCGGCCACTCGATCGAGAGCACGCGGCCGACGGGCGACGCCCCGGCGTGGATCGTCGATCCGCTCGACGGCACTTGCAACTACGTCCACGATCTCCCGGCGTACTGTGTCTCCATCGGCCTCTGGCTGCACGGCGAACCGGTCGTCGGCGTCATCCTCGACCCGCGGATGAAAGAAATCTTCACGTGCGCGAAGGGTCACGGGGCGTTCCTCAACGGACAGCCGATGAAGGTGAGCCAGACGGCGAAGCTCGGCGATTCGCTGCTGTGCACCGGCTTCCCGTCGAACTTCGAGACACAACTCCGAAACTTGGAAGCGTGGAAGCGGGTGGCCAAGCATTCGCAGTCGATCCGCCGCACCGGTTCGACGGCCCTCAATCTCGCCTACGTCGCGTGCGGCCGCTTGGACGGCTACTGGGCCTACGACAACTGGAGCTGGGACGTCGCGGCGGGGGCGGCGCTGGTGTTGGAAGCGGGCGGGGCGATGAACGCCGCCGACGGCGCGCCGTTCGATCCCTTTCGCATGGATTGCTGCGCGACCAACGGATTGGTACAAGCGGAGTTATTGGAAGCGCTTCGAGGATGAGCCCGATAACTTCGATCGATGCTCGGTTCGGGGGTGTAGCAACGATTCTCGGAGGTTTTCGTAGGGTGGAGTCTTCGGAACTCGCCACTGGAAGGAAGGGGCCATCGTCGAGTTGCAAAAAGCTATTTCTGGAAGCGGCGGGTTTCTAAGACGGCACCCGCCCTACGGCCTCCGGTTCAATTTGTTAGAACTCCAAGAATCGTTGCCAGCCAACTTTAGCTTTCAGGTTTCGGTCATTCTGCATACCCCCCCGGCCGAAAGCAGCGAAAGCTCCGAAAGCAGCGAAAGCAGCGAAAGCAGCGAAAGCAGCGAAAGCAGCGAAAGCTCCGAAAGCAGCGAAAGCAGCGAAAGCAGCGAAAGCAGCGAAAGCAGCGAAAGCAGCGAAAGCAGCGAAAGCAGCGAAAGCAGCGAAAGCAGCGAAAGCTCCGAAAG
>JBBRUN010000027.1:0-20141 GCA_038247765.1 Gemmatales bacterium
GCCGGGCCGTCGGCTGTGGGCACCGACCGTCCGAGCCAAGGGATCAGTTGCCAATCGCCGCGGATCCAGCGGTGTTCCCGCTTGGCGTAGGCGTGGTACTTCGCCGGGAATTCGTCGAAGACTTCGATGTCGGTCGCCAAGGCGCAACGGGCGTAATTCGACTCGATGAGATCGTGGCTCAGGATCGTATTTTCCGGGAAGGTGTGCCCGGCGGTCGCGGCGAACGCATCGATGTCGTACAGCCCTTTGCCCGTGAAGCTGCCACGGCCGAAGAGATCCATCGACGTATCGGACGATGCCGAGGCATAAGGATCGACCCCCGTCGAACCGGCGAAGACGCGGGCGAACCAAGAGCGGAACCCGGCCCGATATAAGAAGCTGACGCGCGGCTGCAAGATCGCGTACCCCGCGACGACCCGGCGTCCATCGGCGGAGAGTCGCGGCGCATTCAGCGGGTGGGCCAAGGTGGCGATCATCTGCCGGGCCGCATCGCGCGGTAATACCGTGTCGGTGTCTAAGGTGAGCACGTAGCGCACGCGGGGCACTTCGGCCGGTTCGCACGAGAGGACCGCGTAGCTGGTGTCGGTCGCGCCGCGCAAAAGTCGATTGAACTCGTCGAGCTTGCCGCGCTTCCGTTCCCAGCCCATCCAGCAATTTTCGGCGGCGTTGAAAAGACGGCGGCGGTGGAACAGGAAAAATTGCGGTCGGCCCACTGGGCAATACGTCGCGTTCAAACGGGCGATCCCCGCGAGCAACGCTTCGACGGCGTCCGCATCGTCGGGCAGAACGGGTGTGGGGGCATCGGTTAAATCCGTGAGCAATGCGAACGATAACGCCGGATCGGCGCAGGCCAACGCGTGCAATTCCAACCGCGTGACCAGTTCATCGGCTTGCGCCGCGTTCGCCAACAGCGTCGGCACCACCACGAAAGTGCCGCAGTCCGCCGGAATGCCTTTTTTGAATTCCAACTTCGGCAGAATCCGCGGCGGAATCGCTTTTCGCACGATGTAGTTCGTCAACGCGTTGCCGATTTCCGAAGCCAGGATCGCGGAGATAGCCAACGCCGCGATTCCGAAAAATCCGTAGCCCCCGATAAGCAACGCGATGGCCGGGGCGAGTGCGACGAGCGTCGATGCCCCGAGCAGTGCGAAATAGACCGTCCCCGGATTCCGCATCGCCCATTCGAGGGGTAACTCCGCAAGCCGGGTCTTGTAGCCCAGTTGCCTGCGGAAATCGGGCAACCCGTCGCCGATCAAGAAATCGGCCACGGTGCGCTGCGGAAGTTCTCGGCGGGCCGTCGCGATGGCCGTCCGAGCTACGTCGACCTCCGGACGGCCACTGCCCCGGGACAATTTTTGAATGGCCCATCCGCAGCGATCGCGCGTGGGGAAATCTTGCCGGGCGTACACGCCGGCTGGGTCGTTCCGCAAGATCGCTTCCACCAAACTGGCGCTTTCGAAGAACGCTTTCCAGTCGATGACGCCCAATAACCGCAGGGTCGTCACCGCGTTGCCGATGCACAATTGGTTCGAGGCTTGGCGGCAGAATTCGCGGTGGGTCAGGGCGTGCGAATCGCCGAGGTGCGCCGTCACCCACTCCGCCATCGCCTCGCTGGACGGGCCTTCTTCGCGGATCGACTCCCAAATCGCCGCGGCGTACGCATCGCTCGGTTCATCGGGAAGCACGATCCGGCGACCGCGCGATTGAGCTTTGTGCGCGGCCAAGGCACTCCGCCGAGATTCGACAGTGGCCAAGAGTTGATCGGACAACTTGCGGAGTACTTCGATCGCGGCCAGCCGGAGCATGATCGGCACGGCCCAGATTTCGCCGCTCGTGAGTGCGGACGTGTGTTGATACTCTTTCAAGGAATCGAGAATTCGACTCTCTGTGGTCACGTTCTCGCCCGCGCCGATGATCGCATCGGCGAGGGCGTATACCCGCGGTAACCCGGTGTGCCGACCGGTGCGTACGACGGGCAGTTCGACGTAATAGGATCGCGGCAAATGTTCGTATGTCTGCCGGATGGCCTCGTCGATCACGTAATAGTTGTCGAGCAACCATTCGGATTCCAAAGGGATCGGTTCCCGCGCGGCAGACATCGAAACTAAAATTCGATAGACGCGTTCGATGTTCCGTGCATTCTCGTTCAACCGGCGGAGGAGAATACGGGAACGACGCGGTGTGGCCGTAATTCCTTCGGAAGCGAGCGCCGCGAAATTGAGGGGTGTGAGTCGCTGTGCGAAAACATCGCCCGGCATAGAGTTTCTCTCGATAATGAATCCAACCTCTCATTGCGACGCAAGGGCTGTGCCAGCCGCATTTGCGAACGAAAAAGACCCCAACCGATGTCGGATGGGGTCTTTCGATTCGAGCCGATTGGCAACTATCCGCACATTCCACAGCTCGCGGCGTCGGTCTTCCACTGCTGGGTGGCTTCAACCGAATTCTTTGTCAGGTGCACGTGGCCGTCGACGCGTTCGACCCAAGCGGTCGGGATGAAGTGGTGTTGGCCGTCGTTGCTGTCGTTCTTCGTCAACTTGATCGTGTTGCCTTCTAGGCGATCCACCACGCCGATTTTGTGGCCGCACGAAGCGATCACGTCCATATGTTCCTTGATCCCGGCGACGCCGATGTCTTTGCCTTCCATACCGATGCCGGTTTTCTGCTGAACCCAATCGGTCGCTTGGCTTGCTCCACCCGCGATTTTCTGACCGACGTTCTTGGCCGTTTCCGCGACAGCGTGGCCCGCATCGACTGCTTTGTCTTTCACAGTTTGACCGGCGTCCATGACTTTTTCTTTGACCGACATGTTGAATCCTCAGAGAGTGAAAGCGAATACTCTGGCCCAATGGCCACTGGCAGAATTAGATTGGCAATCACCGTGCCAATCCCGATTTTTTTGAGAAATAGCCTTGCGCAGATCCAATCCTGATTGTCAGGCACGCCACTGCTCATTTGTGAGAAGTTCAACAGCTTCAGCGATCTTCGTCAAATTGGATCACTGCTCCGGCTTCGACGAGGCCGGCGCCGGCCGCCGTGAGCAAGACCCGTTGGCCGTCCGCGATGCGGCCATCCCGTCGGGCGATCGAGAGTGCCATCGGGATCGACGCCGCGGAGCTGTTGCCGAATTCCTCGACGATGGTCACGGTGCGATCGGGGCCAATTCCCAAGCGATCGCCGACCTCGCGGATGAGCCGGGCATTCGCTTGATGCGGCACCCACCAAGCAATCTCGGCCGCCGTCGAATCGGACTTCACCAACGCGACTTCCCCGGCGCGGATCATCGAGCGCACGGCCAAACGGTACAGCTCGGGGCCGTGCTCCATCCGCATCCACTGTCGGCCGAGTTGGAACCCTTCCACCGTAATCGCCTCGCGGCTCCCCCCGGCGGGCACCACGATCTGGCCGTAGTGCTCGCCATAAGAATTGAAATGGGTCGACAGGATGCTGTCGGTGTTGCCGCCGGGGGACAGAACCATCGCCCCCGCGCCATCGGCGAAGAGCGACGCCGTGAGGGGATCGTCCGGATTCAACCGCCGGCTGAGGACATTGGCGGCGATGATCAACACCGAGCAACGCTGAATCCGGCAGAACGAATGGCCGAGGGCCAGCGCCGCGATGAAACCGCCGCAGGCGTTGGCGAGGTCGATCGCGCCGCAATTCTTCAGGCCCAAGCGATGGGCCACCAGCGGCGCCGTCGGCGGCAGCGGATGATCGGGCGTGCTCGTGGCGAGCAGCAACAACCCGACCGGATGCGCCAGACTTCCCGCGTTCGCCAACGCGTCGGCCCCGGCCCGCACGGCCAAGTCGGAGGTCGCCTCACCCGGTGCCGCGTGCCGGCGTTCTCGGATACCGGTGCGGCGCTCGATCCACCCCGCTTCGAGCCCGAGTCGAATTTCGAGCTCGGCGCTCGTGACGCGCAGCTCCGGCGCAAAGCGGCCAACGCCCGCGATCCGCGTCATTCCCCACTCCCGGCGCAAGCGATCATGGCATCGGCGATGCGATGGAGTGAATCGTCGCTCGTCCGAAGCGGCGGCATCGCGTACAGAACGTTGCCGAGCGGGCGGAGCATCACGCCCCGACTCAAGCCGATCGCCCGCATCCGTTGGCCTAGCTCGGAAAGATACCCGCCAGTACCAGCGAACTCGATCGCCGCGATGCTCCCGCGGATTCGCACGGCCACGTCCCGATTCTCGCTCAGCGGTAACAATCGTTCGCGCCACACGGCTTCGATCCTATTGGCGTCGTCCTTCCACTGACCCGTCGCCATCTCGTGGAAGTTGGCCACGGCGACGGCGCAGGCCAGCGGATGGCCGGTGAAGGAGTGCCCGTGGAAAAAGGTCTTGGTTCTATCCTCGGTCTGAAACCCCGCGACCACGTCCGGCGATACGAGCGTCGCCGCGAGTGGCAGCACTCCGCCCGCCAGCGTCTTGGCGGTGCAGATCAAATCCGGGGCGATGCCGGCTTGTTCGAAGGCCCACATCGACCCGGTTCGGCCGCAGCCGGTCATCACTTCGTCGGCGATGAACAAGACGCCGTGCGACCGGGTGACCGCGAAGATGTCCCGCAATTCCTGAGGCGAATGCATTCGCATGCCCCCGGCGCCCTGCACCAACGGCTCGAGGATCACGGCCGCGACCCGATCCCGATGCCGGGTGAGCGCGTCATCCAGTCGCCCCGCCGAGACGGGGATCTTCAACGTCTCGAACAGCAGCGGATCGAAGCGGCCGAAGAAAAGCGGGTCGCGACCGGCCGCCATCGCGCCGAAGGTATCGCCGTGGTAGCCGTTGTCGAAGCCGACGAAAAGCTGGCGGTGGGGGTCACCGCGATGGCACCATGTTTGATAGGCCATCTTCAAAGCGACCTCGACCGCCGTGCTGCCGTTGTCGCTGAAGAAGACTTTGCCACTTGGCCACGGCGCGGTGGCCAACAACTGCTCGGCCAAGGTGATCGCGGCCGGGTGCGTGACCCCGGCGAACAGAACGTGGTCGATCTCCCGGCTCGCACGATGCAGCGCCGCCATTAACGGTGGATGCCGGTGACCGTGCAGGATCGTCCACCACGACGCGATTCCATCGATGAGCCGGCGGCTATCGGCGAGGTGCAGAAACTCCGCGCGGGCACCGACGACGACGAGCGGGTCATCCGGTGATTCCAGCGAAGTGTACGGATGCCAAACGGACGCGCGATCGCGGCGAATGAAGTCGGCGATCGTCGGAGCCGGATGGGTGAACGGCGTTTGTAATGCTGTCGACACCCGGTCGAATGCGGCTCGATTGCATTCGATCTCCGTAGCGTCCCCGCTGTCGGTGAATGCCAAAGAAACCACCGCCGCATCGGCGTGCTTTTCGATCTGCCGAACCGCAAACTCATCTTCAGGCCCGAGTAGGACCACGGCCGCCGGCAAAATCCCGAACTCGCGCAGCCCGGCGAGCGCTTGAAGAATCCGGGCGACAGCACCGACCTTCGACAACGTCACCAAGATTGTCGGCCAGCCCAGCGCCGCGATCATCTCGGCTTGGAGTGCAGTATTGTCCCAAGGCGACAGCGGCCCACCGAAGGTTTCGAGCAGCAGCGGTAGCGGCGAATCGGGAACCCCCGCCACGACTTCGGCGATGCTCGGCATCCGCCGGCCCTCCCGCGCGGCCGCTAGCATCGGCGCCACCGGCTCCGCAAATCGCGCCAGCGGTTCGAACACGGTCGCCGACGGCGCCCTGCGGCGAATCGTTTCCGTGTCGGAGTCGCCGGTTTCCGCAGGCTTCCAATAGGCGAATCGACCGGGGAACGCCTGCAAAAACTGGGCGGAGAAGCCGGACTTCCCCGCGTCGGTATCGGTGCCCACTACGATGAAACCCGTCATTCCGCCACCGCCTCTCTCAATGCCGCCGCAAGTCCGTCGATTTCGTGATCAGTGTGATCGGCGTGGATGGAAATCCGCAAGCGAGCCGTGCCGGCGGGGACGCTCGGCGGGCGAATCGCGCGGACATCGAAGCCCCGCGATTGAATCCGAGTGGCCGCTCGCACGGCACGCTCGTCATCGCCGAGGATCACCGGGACGATGAACTCGGTGCCGATCGCACCGGCGATTTGCCTACGGAAGCGGGCGTTGTTGGTGTGCAAACGCCGCCGCCCTTCCCCGTCGATTCGGACCCGATTCAACATCGCCAGCCACCATTCGCCGACCACGGGCGGCAACGCCGTCGTGAAGATCATATGCCGGCAGCGGTTGACGAGCCAATCCTTCAGCAGCCGCGATCCGCAGATGTAAGCACCGCAGACGCCGAGCGCTTTGCCCCCGGTGTGGACCGTCGCCAGCACGTGGTCGCGCAGGCCCAACTCATCGACGATCCCCGAACCGGTTTCACCGTAACAGCCGGTGGCATGCGCTTCATCGACGATGAGATGCGCCCCGTATTTTTCGCAGAGCTCGAACATGGCGTACAAATCGGGCCGGTCACCATCCATGCTGAAGAGCGACTCCGTAACCACGAATCGCTCGCGCCCGGCTCGGTCGCGTTCGACTTCCGCTTTCAGGCCTTCTTCGAGGTGATCCAGATCGTTGTGGCGGAAGCAAAACTTCCGGGGTCGCACCAATCGCAAGCCATCGAGGATGCAGGCGTGGTCGAGTTCATCGACCGCGACCCAGTCGCCCGGGTCAATGACCGTGGCCAGCAATCCTTCGTTGGCCGCGTAGCCGTTGGTCATCATCAAAGCGGCTTCCGCGCCGTGCCACCCCGCGAGGGCCGATTCGACATCGTCCCAAATCGGGTGGCTGCCACGCAGCAGTCGGGACGCCATGCCGCTGATGGGCAAAGTGGAGGCGCAATGGAATCGGGCACCGTAACCGAGGTAATCGTTCGAGGTGAAGTCGGTTCCGGCCGGCGCACGCAGGCTCCGGTAGCGGCCTTGCTCGCGGAGTTGGCCCAGTGCCGTCTCCCATCGCGCCGCGAGGCTCATGAGACCAACGTCCCCGGTTCGGGCAGTCCCATCGAGCGGAACAGGGCGGCGTCGTCGGACGACGACGGATTCGGCGCCGTCAGCAGTTTGTCGCCGTAGAAGACCGAATCGGCCCCGGCGAGGAAGCAGAGGATTTGCAGTTCCTTCCCCATGCGATCGCGGCCGGCGCTCAGCCGAACGCGGGCCTTCGGGAAGGCGATCCGGGCCGTGGCGACCAAGCGTAGGATGTCGATGGAATCGACATCGCCGGCCATCTGCAATGGCGTCCCGGCCTGCGGCATCAAGCAGTTGATCGGCACGCTCTCCGGGGGAGTTTCCAGATTCGCCAACTCCGCGAGCATCATCAGCCGGTCGTCGATGGTCTCGCCCATACCGACGATTCCACCGCTGCAAACGCTGATCCCGGCTTTGGCCACGGCTTTCAACGTGTCGATGCGGTCGTCGTAGCTGCGGGTCGAAATCACTTCGGGATAGTACCGCCGCGAGGTGTCGAGGTTGTGGTTGTACGCCGTGAGGTCGGCTTCTTTCAGCCGCCGCGCTTGATCTTCACTCAGCATGCCGAGGGTCACGCAGGCTTCCATCCCGAGGCCGCGGACGGTGCGAACCATCTCGAGGACGCTGTCGAACTCGGGGCCGTCTTTCGGTTGGCGCCACGCCGCGCCCATGCAGAACCGCGTCGCGCCGCTGGCCTTCGCGCGCTCGGCGTTTTCGCGGACTTCCGCCACAGTCATCAACGGCTGCCGGGTTACGGGTGAATCGTAATGGGCGCTCTGGCTGCAGTATTTGCAATCTTCGGGGCAACCGCCGGTCTTGATGCTCAGGAGGGCGCACCGTTGGATGTCGGTATGGCCGCGATTCGAGCGGTGTACGTCCGCCGCGCGGAGGATCAACTCGGTCAACGGTAGGTGGTAGACCGCTTGCATTTCGCCGATAGATTTCATTCCGTTCCGCCGATCAAAATGTTCGGAATCCCCACGGGGACTAATATAGAAATCGCCGGCGGATCGGCTCCGAATCTGCGTCCGCGCAATCACGTCGAGCCGGCTCTGTATAAAAACACCATCGCCACCAGTTTCAACGGAGGGGGTCGCCATGAGTTCCGGCTTGCATTGGCTCGGGGTCCTGTTCACCGCGCTGTGGCTCACGTCGCCGGTCACCGCGGCGCCGGTACCGCTGCCGAACGCAAAATACGAACAACCGACGATCGTCTTCCAAACCCAGCACGGGCAGAAACTCCTCGATAGCACCAAGAAGTACGTGAAGCTCAACGGCGGCACGCCCGAGATGGTGACCCGGATCGACGATCTGCTCAAAGGGTTGCTCGGCGAGAAAGGCTTCGCCGGCCTCGACCTGACCCGGCCGTTCGGCGGGTACGTCTACCTGCGGGCCAAGGTCGAAACGTCGCATATGGTTCTCGTGTTGCCGATCACGAACGAGAAAGACGCTTTGGAACTCGTCGAACGCATTCATCTGGAAGCGAAGATCACGAAGGTAAAATCCGTCTATGAACTGGGTGGCGGGCCATTCGCACGCGATCTGACGGGGCACATCCGTTTCCACGACAAACACGCTTACGTTGCGATCCACGCCAAGCCGATCGAAGAAAACGACGCCATCGACGCGCTGGGTGCGACCGAAAAACTGATCCCCGTCGCCCGGCTCGTGGACGACAAGGAGACAGCCGTGCTGGCCGCGACACTCACCGGCAAACGGATACCGAAAGGACTGACCGACGAAGCTTACCCACTCTTCGATAGCGCGAACGCGGACGTGGATCGCTTGGTGGTGCGTGCCCCGGCGGGCATGCCGAAGAATTTCCCGCCGTTTATCAAGGAACTGCTGGGCTGGGGTCGCCGTAGCTACGACCTCATGATCGCCGACGGCGACACACTCGGCCTGCGCATCACCTTTGATGAGAAAATGGGCGATCTCGATGCCGAAGCGATTCTGACGCCGACGGCGAAGAGCGGACTCGCCCAAGATTTGGTCAGCTTCACGCCGGCCAAGGGTCGCTTCCAGCAATTGGTCACGAAAGATTCCGTCGGCGGCGGCTGGCTCGTGGTGCCGGGGCCGATTCCCAAAGGCGTGCGGGTGACCTTTGCGAACTTCATCGCCGAGTGGATCCCGATCCTCCAGAAAGAAACGGTTCTCCCCGCGGAGTTCTTGCCACTATTCGACACCATGGCGTCCATCGCCCAGAAAGCGATCACCGCGGGCGAAATCGATTTGGGCGCGGCGGTGTCCGGCCCGAATAAAGCTGGCCACTACACGGTGGTCGCGGGGCTCGGCTTAGACGACCCGACGCCGCTCGTGAAACTCGTGCTCGGCTTGGCCAAGGATCTGCCGAAGGAGTTTGTGGAAGCGATCAAGTTGAACGCGTACAAGATTGGTGATGTGTCGGTGCACACCTTCGCGCTGGCCAAGTTGTTGCCCGAAGACTTCTTGAAAATCTTCGGCGAGAAGCCGGCGTTGAACATCGCCGTGGGCAACAAAGGTTTGTTCCTCGCAGTCGGCCCCGGGGCCGAAGCGGAGTTGAAGCGGGCGCTCGCTCTCAAACCGCTCGAAACGACCGCTTTCGACATCGTCGTGAATCTGGCGAAGGGTAAGGAATTGGTGAAATCGGCCGGTGGCAACTTGCGCGAGCTGGAGCAGTTCCCGGTGCCCGACCGGGCGATCTCGTTCTACTCGGTCGACATCCGGGGCGGGAAAGATTTGCGCGTTCGCGGCGCCAGCGGTCAATTGACGCTGATGATGCTGATGTCCGGACTGACGGCGGCGGGGCGTTGAATCCCGTTTAGCGCCGCACTTCGAGCAGGTTGATGATGCGGCGACCTTCGGCTACCGAACGGACCGATTCCTGCGCGAGTTGCTTGGCGTAATACGATGAAACCTTCCCCTTCAGGACGATGGTTTCGTCGGTAGCCACGATGCGGATGTGGCGCAATTCGGAATTCGGTGGCTGCGTTAAGACCGACGCTTCGACCGGCAGAGTGTGTAACTCCGTGCTCATAGCTGACTCCCGGCGGGGACAAAGTGACATTCGCGATGCTGGGCCGAGTGAACTGGGGAGAGACCCCCACTCCGGAACAATGCGTTGCAAAAATCGTGCTAAGAAATGGTCGATTCCATTCGGGTTCGCCGATTTTGCGGACAATCCGTTCCACTGATTTCCAATGCTAAAGCACCGCCGCGATGATTGCAACGATTATTTGGCCGAACTTTCGCAGGGGTCGAACGGGAATGGCAGATCCACTTGGGCCCGTATCGCCGCGATTCAGCTACCTCCGGTTCTGGCGATTGCCCCGACTCCCCATAATTCTCTCGGCGATCTTGGCAGTTCTCGGCGTGCCGATCTTTCTGCGCTTGCCCCTCTGGTGCGATGTCACCCTGTACGATGTCGCCGCGCGCACGATCCTTTCCGGCGGCGTCCACTACCGCGATGTCTTCGACACCAACACGCCCGGTTACGTTTGGTGCCTCACGTTGATCCGTGCCGCGCTCGGCAACGCCGACATCACCGTGCGCGCCGTCGACCTCGGCATCTTTGCCGGCGTTGTCTTCTTGCTCGATCGATTGGCCAACCTCGGCGGCGCATCGCGGACCGCGCGTTGGTGGGCCATCGCCGGCATGCTCGCGTTCTACCTATTCAGCACCGAGTCGATCCACGGCCAGCGGGATGTTTGGCTCGCGCTCCCGCTATTGTCCGCCGTCTACATCCGCCTGCGCCGCATCGACCGCCCCGCCCGGATATTTTGGCCCGCCTTCGCGGAGGGGCTGCTTTGGGGGCTGGCCACGTGGATCAAACCGCACGCCATCCCGCTGGCGCTCGCCGTCTGGCTCCTCACCGTCCGCCGGCTCAGCGGCGGCTCGTGGCGAATCGCCGGCCGCGATCTGGCCGGCAACCTCGCCGCGGGGATCGCTCTGGGTCTCGCGGGGATCGCGTACCTCGTCGGCTCCGGGACTTGGCCGCACATCGTCGATGTGATGGTGAATTGGAACGGCCATTACACCGAGCTCATCTTCGAAGAACTCCCGTACCGCACCCCTTACGCCCTGTTTTGGTTCCCCGCTTGGAGCCTCATGCTCATCCCGTCGCTGGCCTTGGTGCTGTTGGCGCTGACCGACGGGCGCGTCTTCTCGGCGCGGTGGTTACCGGTGGGCTCACGCGGCCCGATCGGCCGGTTGGTCTCCGCGAGGTGGTACGACCCCGCACCGAGCGACCCGGCACGATTCGCCCGCGCCGTGCTCGCCGGGCTGTACGTCGCGTGGGCGTTCGAGGCGTTCTTTTTCCAGCGCGGTTTTCATTACGTCCACGTCCCCGAAACGCTGATCATGATGGCGGTCTGGGCTTCGCACCGGCTCTGCCTGCCGGCGTTCATCTTGGCGTGGCTCGCATCGTTCGGGTTGATGTTCCGCATCGCCGACGAATCGCCGTCGGTCAAGAACGCGTTGCGCAGCGCGGAGTTTTACGACTACACGGAGCTCGAAGAAGAATACCGCCACGCCCTCTCCCGCCCGGGTTTCGCAGACCGTTGGATCCGTTGCTTCACGGCGCCGACGACGGGGCCGGACGACGCCCGTTTGAAAGACGCGTTGAAGCAGACGCGCGGTTACGTCTCGTCCACGAACTGGGAAGAGCTCGCCGAAGTGGAAGCGTACCTGCGAACCCAAAACGTGAAGGATCGCGAATTGATCTGCTGGGACGACGGCATCCACCCTCTCTATTTGCGCTTGGAGATTAAGCCGGGGTTGCGGTTCATGCATATTCACAGCGCCGAAGGGATTCGCCGCGACGCGCCGAAAGCAATCCGCGGCGAGGTGGATACCAACCCGAGCGTTCGCTTCGTCGTGAGCGATCTGGAATGGATCGCCTACACCGATTCCGAGCGCCGCGATCGGCCGATCCCCTACCGCCCCGGCCGCAGCCCGGACAATTTGGTGCCGGCGCTGTCGCCGCAGGACGAGCAGCAGTACCCTTACAACGGCCCGGAGGCCGTGTTTCGCTCCGACGGCGGCCGGGGGCGGTACATCGTCTTCGCAGTCGTGAAGTGAATTCGTTCACTTCGCTTCCGGATAACTCAGCTTCCGCTCGGGATCGAGGAACCGGGCGTACAACACCGCTTCGGCGGTCCCCGCCACCACGATCTTCAGCGTATGCTCCCCGGCCGGCAGGGTCACATCGAAGCCGTCGGTATCGGGCTGGATCGCTTTCCCGGTACCTGCACCTTTGCCGAGCGGCTTTCCGTCGAGTTCCACGGTGAAGGCAGCGCTCGACCCGACTAGCAGCTTCGTTTTGAGTTCCTTGGTCGCGGTGAAATTCGCTTCGACTTCCCCACCCTTCGCCAGCGCGATCCGCCCCGGCACACCCGCTGACACCGGCTTGCCAGCGACGGCCACGTCCGTGAGGTACGGGCTGTTCATCGCATAGCGCAGCAGGTCGCGGAAGTCCTGCGGTGTCATCCCGGCGGTCAGGCCTTCGGGCATCATCGACTTCTCCGTGATCTTCACGGGGCCGTCCAAATCCTTCTTGGCGATCTTCTTCAGCACGCCGTTTTCGATCTTCAGCGTGAGGAACGAATCGTCCTCCTCGGCGAGCACGCCTTGGATCGCTTGGCCGTCGAGCGTGTTGGCGGTGCGCAGAAAGTACGGCGCACCGATGACGCGGTTCGGATCGATGACGTTGGCCAAGATGTATTCGATGTCCCGGGCGGCGCCGTCGAGCGGCGGGCCGACATCCTGGCCTTGACCCTCGAATTTGTGGCACTTCTGGCACTGGTTCTCGAAGACTTTCTTGCCGCGATTGAAGCTCGCCGGGGAGGTGTAGAGTTCGCTGCGCGTCTTGGCAATGAGCTTGTTCAACTCGTCCGGGGTCGGCCGGGTGCGGCCCCACGCCTTCTCGATGAGGGCGTTGATGTCCTTGTCGTTGAACGCTTGCATCTTCAGCACGGTGTTGTCGGTGAGGACGGTGCGGTCGATTTTCTTTTCGCCCATGGCGGTCAGTAGTGCCTTGGCGCCTTCCCGGCGTGATGCCAAGCTGTTCGCGAGTTCGCCGTGCAGTTCTTTGGGGTATTTGGACCAAAACCCGAGCACGGTCGAGGTGAGTTTGGCATCGTTGACATTGGCGAGTTGCCGGGCCGCTTCGAGACGGAGCGCGGTATCCTGCTCTTCGCGGCGAAGAATTTTTTCGATGAGCGAGGCGCTTTCGGGGTGTTGTAACTGAACGAGTTCGCGCAGCGCTTGGACGTGTTGATCCGAATTCGTCCCTTTCTGTAATGCGTCATACGCCCGCTTTAAAGCCGCCGGGTCACGGAAGCTGACGGCGAGCTTGTTCACCAATCCCGTCAGTTTCGCTTCCTTCCGCAACTCGGTTTGCAGCGCGGCCCATTCCGCCGGTGGCTTCACCGTTTGCCCGGCGAGTGCGATCGTCAAACCGCCGAGCGCTTTCTCGCGGGTGTTGAGGTCCGTCACATCTTTGACGAACTTCAAACAGAGCGCGAGGTCGTCGGCTTGCCCGGTAGCGACGAGCCGTCGCATCACTTTCGGAACGACGGAATCGCGAACGAAGATGTTGTCCGGAGCTTCTTTGGCGAGAAATTCCAGCTCTTCGGCGATCTTCCCGAGCGGTGGGCGTAAGCCCTCCGAGGGTTTGCCCGGTGTGTCCTTATCGCTTTTCTCGGAGGGCTTACGCCCACCGCTCGGTTTGGTCAGAACCTTCTCGTATGCCAGCCACGTCAGGTGCGGAATCAGCGGATCGTTGGCATCTTCTTTGTTCATCATCAACGCGTGTACAATGACTTTGGCTACACTCACCTCTTCTCGGATCGCGAGCGAAGCCAGTTCACGCCGCACGGCCGCAGATTTGCTCATGGCGTACGGCTTTATCAACCGGTTGAGCTGTTCGATTTGTTTCCGCTCATCCGGAGCAGGATTTCGATGAAGACCACTGGCTTCACGAATAAGGAAAGTTGTGAAGTCGCTATCGATGTGAGTGGGGTAGCCCAAGTCGCGACCTGCTGCCAACGCCGAGATGACGACGGAAAGCATGTATTTTTTATCGCCTATCTTACTCTCATAACGCACCTTGAGCTCCGTTACGAAATCACTGAGGTCTTCCAAATCTTTCATGAGGACTGGGTATGAGACACCGATTGTTTCTCGAAGAATCCGAAGCGATGTCCGCACCTCCCAAGGGTCGTTCGAGGTCAGTACTTTTGCGACAAGCTCCTTGTACTTCAATTTCAGTTTCCCCAGATCCTCCCCCTTCGTCCCCTTTCGATCCTTTAACTGAATCCGATACACCCGACCCCGTTCGTAGTCCCAATCCTCGGCCTTCGTCTGGTGACACGGGTTCTGGTCGTGCCAGTCGATGAGGTACATATCGCCGTTCGGGCCCCACTTCAAATTGATCGGCCGGAAGTTCTTATCGCCCGAAGTAAGGAAGTCGTCGCCGCGGCTGGCGATGTAGCTGCTCCCGCTGGGTTTCAAAATGTTCTGCTTCAAGCTGCAGCCGTGGATGCTGCCGAAGATCACGCTGTTGCGGAACCGCTCCGGCATGTGCGGCACATCGAGGCTCAGCAGGCCGGCGTGCGCCCAGCCGGATTCCTTGTGGAAGGTGTGGTCCGAGATTTCCTTGATGTAGCCGTAGCTGTACGGGTTGTACGTCGTGCCCGCCTGGCGTTGGTAAATCCCGCCCGGCACCATGTGGTACAGGTGCGGGATGACGCAGCACGCCAAGATGATTTGCCCGTCGGTGTTGCGCCAGTCCATGCCCCACGGATTGCTCGTGCCCTCACTGAAGATTTCGAACTTCTTCGTCTTCGGGTGCAATCGCCATACGGCCGCGTTCATCCGCGTCTCGGGCCCGTCGAGCGGCTTGACCTTGCTCTGCGTGAAGATGCCGTGGAGGCCGTAGAGCCAGCCGTCCGGGCCCCAGGTGAAGGTGTTGAGCGTCTCGTGGGTGTCTTCGGACCCGAAGCCGCCGAGGATCGTTTCGAACTTGCCGGGCTTGTCGTCTTTGTTCTCGATGAACCAGACGTACGGCGCCGCGCCGACCCAGACGCCGCCGTGGCCGACTTCGAGGCCGGTGCAAAGGTCGAAGGCGCCGAGGCCGGCCTTCTTGCGCTCCTCGCTCACGGGAAAATCTTTGCCCTCGCAGAAGACGGTGCGCTTGTCGCAGGCGCCGTCGCCATCGGTGTCTTCCAAAATCACGATTCGGTCGCGCGGCGCTTTGCCCTTCGGCGTCCGGCTCGGGTACTCGAAGCACTCAACGCACCAAACGCGGCCGCGCTCGTCGATGCTGAAGGCGACCGGGTTGACGAGCTGCGGTTCCCCCGCGAAGAGCTTGACCTCGAATTCGGCGGGCACCTTGAACTTCGCCACCGTCTCTTCGGGTTTCAAGTATGCCTGCCCGGAGCCTTTGCGGTTGTCGAAGCCGAATTCCTTCTGGGCGAATGCCGGTGCGACAGCAAGTAAAGCGAATGCGATGGCGAGGAAGCGCATGGTGTATCACCGGGAGCCGAGGTGGAGATGGAGAGATAGTACCGGGAACTCCGGCCGGATGCCAATGTCGGTTGCCAGCTGATTCGGACGTGGATCAACGAATTCCGGCGACGGGCACCGCCAACGTCGGCATTTCAATTTTCGCGATGTGTTCGATCAAGGCTTTGCCTGCGTCGGGAACGGTCGATTCCAATTTCGGCAGTAGTGGGCCAGGGTTGGCATTCTGCCGTAAGGCTTGCAGGTAATCGTGCAGGATCTTCGAATTCGACGGTGTGCTGTGCAGTAGAAAATGGATCCAGCCCCAAGCTTCTTGGTACTCGGGTTTTTCCATCTGGTGGACTTGGCCGAGCTTTTCGAGGCGGGCGAGATTCGGCGCGAAGCCGGGCTTGCGCAGGGCCTCGAGGTGGGCCTGATTCACGCCGCCCATGCGCGTCGGTTGCTCGAAGACGCCCGCGATGCCCTCGTCGAGCCAGAGCGGTACGGCCTTCAAGACGCCGTGCAACAGGGCGTGCGTGAGTTCGTGGCGCAGGTCGGTCCGCAGGTGTTTGCCGACCCACGTGCAGACGGTGAGGTCGTCGGGCATGCTGCCGCCGCGCTGTTCGGCGAAGAAATACGCCCGCCGCACCGGTAACTTTGGATAGCGCGCTTGGATGTACGCTTCATACTTGTCTTGATCATCGAACAAAAAAACCTGCACGATGCCACTGCCCGTGGGCAGTTTCAACTCGCTCTGGATTTGCTCCGGCAGTTCTTCGAGCTCGGCGAAGAGCGGGTCGGTCGGTTCGAGCGGGAAATCGGAATAGAAGACGTACTGCGAAACGCGGTGGAAATACTTTCCCGGCTTTTTCGGCGGCGCCGGGATCGGCATTCCGGCGGCGAGGTTCGTCGGCTCCGCCGTGGTGTGCGGCACCTTCGCGCTGCGGTCGTGCCACGAGCCGCACCCGATGGCGCCGAGGCTCAGCAGGCCGAAGGCGCGGAGCACTTGTCGGCGGGACCAATCCGTGCGGCCGGGAAATCGATCCGTCATCGGCTTACCATTCCGAAGAGGGTCTGCACGCAGGCACAGGCATACCCGTACCGCCCGAATCGAGCTAGTCGAATCCGCTCACCTTTTCCATCGGCGGAATCGCGGGGCCGTCTTCACATTCCCCGGCGATTAGGCCAGAACTCGCCCCGACCGCCGGTTCTTTTCGATTTTGGCTAAAGTCTCCACGGCGATGGCCCGCCAGACGAGTTTCCAATCTCGTGAACTCCACAATAAATACACGCGCAGAAATCGCAGGCGATCCGTCCGGCTCACGAAGTTGGAATTGACGAAGCTGGCATTCAACCGGGCGAGGTTGCGGACGCGCTCGGAGAATGAAACCCGCAGTCCGAGGCGGACGCCGACGAGGTCGATCAACACCGGTTGGCCCGCTGCGATCAAGATGTTCGGGGCCTTTAGGTCACGGTGACTCACGCCGCGCTCGTGGACTTGGCATAGTAGCCGGCCGATGGAATCGACCAGTTGTTTGCGCTCGACCCAACTCGCCTGGGCCACGGCGTCCGGCAGTTCGACCGCGTCGGCGATGTGTTCGAAGATCAAGTACCCTTCGCGCGGAAGGCCGTCGCGGTAACGTTGCAGCACGGCGAGCGGCCTGGCCGTTGGCAAGCCGCGGTCTCGTAGGCTTTGGCCGAATATCCACGAACGCAGCGCGGGGGAGTGCCGCAGGCGATTCTTAATGCCGGTGATTAAACGACTGCGGCGGAATCGCTTGGCGATGTATTTCTGGCCGCGGTGCTCGAACAAGGCCACGGTGGAACTGCGCGAGTCTTTGATAACGGTGGAAGAGGATGCATGGAAAATAGCATCGGGATTCGCGATCCAATTCGACAACAAATCTTCGGGCAATTCGTTGGCGGCATGGCCGTGAATGCCCGGCCCGCGAATCTTGCGGTACTCGCGATTCTTGCCCAGATAGCGCGGTAATCGGTTCTGCCAGAAACGCAGATTCGAACGATGAGTCTGCGTTTCCAATTCCTTCGGCTCGCTCTTCGATGTTGAACTCGTATACGCGCGCCAGAATCGCAAACGATCACACCGCGTGGTACGCATCTGAAACCAGCGATTCAGCAAGACGAGGTTACCGCTCACCGTTCCGAAGTGCACCGCGTGCACATCGAGCAGGCAGAACTTGGGCGAAGCGATCCACTCGATCAAGAAGTTCCCCGGGTGCGCGTCCGGATGGCTCACCCCGGCATCGCGCAACTTCGCCAGATACTCGCCGAACGCCACCGCCAGTTGTCGCCTTCGCTGCGGCGTCAACGGATTCGCCAAGAACAGATCCAGCGGCTCCGCGTTCACTTGCTCCCGCGTGATGATGTAGCTGCTGCCGGGCCAGAGGCCGTCGGACATTCCCCACGCCAATGGCTCGGTGCAGCCGATGCCGCACGATTGCAGCGCGAGCGCGTTCTCGAATTCCAATCGGGCCTTCGGCGGCCGGAGAATATCGCGAATCCACGCCCGCGGGGTATTCGTCCGACAGAGCTTCAAATACACCGCGCCGCCGGGGAGCGCGACCCGCCAGATGCTGCGCTGGAGGTTTTTCTTGACGAGCGTCGCCAAGCCCCGACGCTCCCATTCCTCAATGTCCGGTACGCCGCCGAGAAGCGGCGCAACGCCGAGCCGGAAGTGCCAGATTTGCCCGTTGGCCCGTCGCGTTTCCAACGGCTCGGTGGCTTTCGGCGGTCGCAGTTTGCGGAAGAAGTGGCTCAGCATGCGCCCCCCTTTCCCACCCGATTCAGCAGTTCGACCCACATCGCCCCGCCGACATCGGTGCTGAATTGCGTCCGCACTTGTTCGCGGCCCGCCATGCCGAACCCGCGGCGGAGATGCTCGTTCGTAACGAGCGCGTGGATCGCAGAGACCCATTGATCGGTCGTTGAAGCCAAGTAGCCGTTGACCCCCGGCCGCACGATCTCGGCTTGCACACCGACGGGATTGGCCACCACCGGCAACCCGGCCGCGTGGTACTGCAATACTTTGAGCGCGCACTTCCCCCGGCTCCACGGGTCGTCGGGCACCCAAGCGATGCCGATGTCGGCTCGGGCGATGAATATCGCTTCCGTCGCTTCCTGCCATGGAATTTCTTGCACCGGCAGATGCTCGAACTTCGGGAAGCGGTCGCAGATCACGGTCAAACGCAGCTCTGGGATCGACCGGCCGATTTCCTCGAACAGAGTCCGTTGGCTTTCGAGGCCCTTCAACGTGCTCGACGACCCGACCCAAACGAGTTCGATGTGATCCTTCCGACAGACGTTCTCGTGCGGTTGATATTTCGAGATATCGATGCAAGTGGGAATGACCGTCGCCTTAGGATCGGCCTGTTCCGCCAGGATGGCATTACCCGCGACCACCGCATCGGCCGACGCCACGATGGATCGGAAACGCCGCATGCGCTTGGCGTCGTCGAAACCTTTGCCCGAGTGCGAATCGCGCAGGTAGATCGCGTCGTCGAAATCGAAGATCAACCGCCGGGCTTTCCGCCGGAGCCACGCCACCTCGAATTGCGAAAGCAGCTTGCGTTGGAGTATAACCACATCGGCGTCTCCGACGGAGTTGAGCAACCGGAGACGGGATACGATTCCCTTGGGGATCGCCCGGATGGCCAGCGTGTGGCCGGCGGCTTCGAGGTGCGGGCGGAAGGCCGCGATGCGGTACCGGCAACAGACGTGATCTTCGGCTTCGACGAGGGCGACGATGTTCACGGCCGCTCACCCGCGCCGGCGTTTGGACATCGCCCGATCCATCTCCCGCTTCGCTTCGGAAGTTTTCAGCGACTGCCGTTTGTCGTGGGCTTGTTTCCCCTTGGTCGCCGCGATTTCGACCTTGGCCCGGCCATCTTTGAAGTAGAGCCGCGTCGGGATGAGCGTGAAACCCTTTTGCTCCCCTTTGAGGGCGAACTTGGCGATCTCGCTCCGGCGGAGCAGCAGTTTGCGATCGCGCTTCGGCCGGTGGTTCAGCCGATTGCCGAAGGTGTACTCTTGGATTTCGCAACCGATCAGCCAGATTTCGTTGTTCTCGATCTTGGCGAACGAGTCTTCGAGGTTGGCGTGCCCGTCCCGCAGGCTCTTGACCTCGGTGCCGACGAGGACGATGCCGCATTCGATGGTGTCGTGCAGTTCGTATTCGTGCGACGCGCGGCGGTTCCGGCAGATCGTTTTCACGACCGGTTCATCGTTGCTGCCCCGCTCACGCGCTTTTCCCATTCGCTCATGGTATCACCGGAACCGGCTCGGGTGTAGGCGACCCTGCGGCGGGGCGGGGGTCGATCATCCGCCGAATCGAAATTCCCCGAGATAATCCGACTGGCGAATGCGGACAAGTCCGCGCTCCCGTGCGATCGCGTCAATGACGGCTCGGACATCGGGCCAGCCTGGGTCGGGGTAATCGTGGCAGCACAACACGCCCCCGGGCACCAGCGCCGCCAACGCGAGTTCGACATCGGCTCGGACGTTGGCCGCGTCGTGTTCGCCGTCCACGAAAACCATGTCGAATCGGCCCGCGCCGGCGACGTGATCCGCAAAAAATCCGCACTTCAATTCGACGCGATCCTTCAACCCGAAACGCCCGAGCCACGCTTCGGCCGGGGCCGGATCGTGCGCGTCGATCGACACCAAACTCGCCGCCGATTGGGCGATGGCGA
>JBBRUN010000028.1:0-19814 GCA_038247765.1 Gemmatales bacterium
CTTGTATGCTGCTCAACTCTCGAAGAAGCGAAACTTGCCGAATCGCTTGCGCAAGCCACTTTAGAATGCCTTCGATTGCAACTGCACCCTGACAAATCATTCATTACTGATGTAGCTGAAACAAAACCAATCAAATTTCTTGGCTTCTCTATTTGCCCTTCAGAAATTCGCATTCATCCAAAAAATATCGAGAAGTTCAAAGCGAGCATTTGCGAAGTGATCAACAGCCAAATATTCTACGAAAATGCCGATAGTAATATCAGAAGATTGCTGCGGCGACTCCGGTACAAGGTATGTGGACCTGAAAGTGACGAATTGTGCATTACGTACTCCGGATTGAACAATCCACTCTTGTACAGAAGGTGTTGGATTGGATATTTTCGGTGCGCAACAGACTTGCAGCAAATTAAACATCTCGACAAGTTTATTCTGGCTAGAGTCTCGGACTTCGCCTACTCCAGATATCGAATTCGTTTGAAGCGTAGGCAGATTCGCGCGTGGGGGCTACCATCCCTCGTTTCAACCTACTACAAATCGAGACGTGGAATACCCGTCCATTCATGCGTCGGCGTAGAGTGATTCACTGGCCAATAAACCTGATGGGCGGGATCGTTCTTGCTGAGTTATGACGTGCTTTGTGCTAAAGTGAGTTTGCCATGTCCACGGTCTCTGCAGACCATGCACGCACAGGAATTTGCGGGCACGTAATGCCTAAGCCCGTGCAAGTTGCCGTATGTGTCACGATCGAAACGCTGGAACAGTTTCATGAAGTGCCGCTCTTCGTGGCTGCCCGCTACTGCATCCCTGTCGATATAACGCCGTACTACGTAAGCCGCCACGTCGGCCAGTTGAAGCCCTCCAACTTTGGCACTTGAGGCGAAAAACGGCACGTCGATTACATGTGTCATCTCCCCGAACGGATGCCCGTGCTCGCGGAACCTTTTGAAAAGTCGCTCGATTGTGGATTCCGTCGAGGCGTCTTGATCAAGCATCAGCAGGCCGTGGTCGATCTTCCGACGTGGGTTGCCTTCACGCTTCCAACTATCTTTTTTCTGGAGGAACTTGTCGAACCGCGAGACGACTTGGGTGAATGCTTGCGACACCGGATCGATACTGCGGGAGGTCACTGCCGGGTGCGTCTTGCTAACTGCCTCCCCGAACAGTTTGATCTGATCGTGTCCCGAAATAATGTCGATGGAATCTTCGAGGAGTTGGGATCTCTCACTCCGAGTCAGATGGATAAAGGGATCCGTTTCCTTGTATTTCTCACGTCGTTCGCGCTTTTTTTCCGGAGTGGTCTCGGCTTCGATTTTTTGCTGCCGAATTTCAAGCACCCTCGTACGCCGGTCGATACGAGACATTTGCTCGAATCCTGGGATCAGATCTTGTTCTCTGATGGTGACGGCGAACTGTTTGACGTGAATTTCGAGCAGATCCGGATCTTTGCTTGGGCAGCAGTACTTGCGTTTCAGAGTGTGGATGCGACGGTCGAGGGCGAACCACGACCCCTCGTGCATGCACAGGCCGATAAGTACGTAGTGCTTGCTGTTTGGATCTTGTAACTCTGGGGTTCCAGAGGCGTCGAGGTAGAGTAGGTACATAAAAGGAGGCCCAGGAGGGGTTTAGCCCCAACGTGCCGAAGCACTCCCAGGCCCTTTTGAGGCGAATCACCTAACAACTGAGAGCCGTCTCACAGATTGCAAGTTGCAAGTATAATAGTAACATTCGGGAACGTGCCGTCAAGGGGAGTCGAAAAAAATTCGGTCTTCCCCGAGGCGAAAAATAGAATTCGACTCTCACCTACTGCTACTACTTCTTACAGAAAAACCCCTCCACCAGTCCGACGAACCGTTCGCCAGTCTCAATAATGATACCCCAACACCCACCGCCCGTCGCAACTACTTGCCCGCATCATCATTCCGTCATCGCGCAAATGATTCCGTTTTTCCCCAATGGTTTTGCGCAGGGGTGTGTGGAAAGGCATCGGAATCATTTTTCGCCGCAGCGCACGCTCCCGGCGAATTCATTCTGACGTACCACGCCCGCGATGCGCCCTATGGCTGCGGGGTGATCGGCACTTAGTCAGAAGGCTTCGAAAGGAACGCGACGATTTGATCGTCGGCGAGAACGACTAATCCGTTTGGCGGTACGGATTCTGCCAATAGCTCCCGCAACTTACCTTTCTGGGCCTTCGTACCTTTGCATAGGCCGTCGATGCCGCAGTGACCCTGGCTCCCCGGTCGATCATCTGGCACGCTACCTGTCCCGTCGGGGGCTGGGCGAACCGCCCGCTCCCAAACCACATCCAATCGTGGTGTCGCTCTCACACCGGGCATATCGGGAGCGGAAATGGCACGGACGAGATCCACAAAAAGCGTCAACGCGATACGGTTGTTCGGGTTTCCGCCGACGAGCAGCCATGCTTGGTGGAGCGTCGTCAAGCTCTCGGCCCACACCGAGAGCCGTGGCTTCAAGCCTTGGACTTCTGCTATCCGTTCGGTGGAGCTGAATGCAAACAGGCCGGGCCACGCCTTTCCACTTGCAAGGAGGGTGTGACCCGGATCATTCACGGCTTTAATGGAGGGCTGGGGACCGAGTCGAAGAACCGACCAGTCGGCCGGAAGGGGTGTGCCGTCGGGTTCGGAAATAAGAGCGTCCGACGTTCCGTCAGACGTCATGAGAAGATCCGCGAAGATCGATTGAGGATGCGCCGCAGGCCGGCGATTATCATAACGGGCAATCCGTCAGCCGGCTCAAAGTCCCCGCCATCGAAGGCGCCGCTATGACGGTCGCTGACATACCATTCGCACAGTCCGTCGGCTGGAATCTCAGCCGTGACCTGAAAGTGTCCGTTGTCCCAAGTGTAGTGGAGCGGTCCACCGGAATAGGCCACTGCTGCCGGTACGGGCAAGTTCGGGACTGCCATTCGCGCCGATTCCCAAATGCGACGGGCTTTCGCGGAAATCTCCGCCGGCACGACTCCTTCCGTGACCATCCGAGCGAGATAGGCGTGATGGTTCGCCACCTTGTCTTCATCAGCCGGGAATCGGACGAGTATATCCCGGGATTTGTCGGACTTGTCCCGGTAGCCGTAGTTCAATGACGCTGCTTTTAGGGATGGCACACGATACACGCCGGTTCCGACGGTGTAGTCGGTTGGGCTCGCGCAAAGATTCCAGATCATTGTACCGTTCATGTCCCACTTCCCTTGGCTTCTACCACCTTCAGCAACAACTTCGCAGTCGGACCATCTTCGATGTCGAAGCTGAACTGGTAGGTGCCGGCGACTGGAAGGGGGAATGGTGGCAAGCCGAGAACAACTCGGCCACCCTCGCTCGCCCCGGACTCTTCCTTGCGAGCGATCGTTTCGTGCCAATCCCCCGAGTTCAATACCTCCCCTACGCCTTCAGGGCCATCGATTCGGAACTTGACCCGCAACACATCCTGCATCGGCGGTCGAAATTTCACCACCGCGAACAGACTTGGCATGACAATCGGGAAGCGGTCAACGGCAATCCGACCCATATCGGCCCCTGCGATGGTCAGGGTTCCGTCGAAGGCTTGTTCGACATATCGAGCGAAAAAGGCATATTCCAATTCCATAGCTTACCTCCACGGGCTAGTATACGCCGCCCAAGGTCTGCTCCGGTTCTCTACAGACAAAAAGATAGTCGGGGAAAACGGTTGCGTCAAATCCGATCTCGGCTTGTCACCTTGGCAAACGAGATAGAAAAGGAGACCGGTTTCCAGTCTCAATAAGGCTACCCCGATCTAAGTCGCCCGTCGCATCTCCTTACCACGCAGCGCTATCCATTCACGGCCCTAATGAGTCCGATTGTTCGCAATGGTTTTGCGCAGGGGTGTGTGGAATCGCGCTGAAATCATTTTCCCCGGCCACGCCAGAGCATGCCGGGCGTTCCATATCCTTGTTGGGAACCACGCCAGCAGGTTCCGATGGCCGATTCTCCCCCCGGCGCTAACCGCCATCCGTTCCGGCGGCACGCTCTCCGCATCGCCACGGCTATCCTCGCGCTCGTCATCGTCATCGCCATCGGCTGGACGTTTGCCGGTCTCCTTCGATCCCCGGCGTTACAAGCCCGCGAGAACCCGGTCCGCTACGAGTACATCGTCCCCGCCGGACTGCTTTACTTGGTTTGCCACACGCTTTGGGGTACGTTTTGGGTGCAGTTGCTGTGGGATCAGGGCGTCCGCATTTCGTGGTTCGCCGGCGTGCGGATTTATTTCGTGAGTCAGTTCGGCAAGTACGTGCCGGGGAAGGCTTGGGTGATCTTGTTGAGGGTCGCGTTGCTACGCGGGAAAGGCATTCCCCCGTCGGTGATCGCGGTGACGGGCACCTACGAAACGCTCACGAACATGGCGGCCGGGGCCGTGGTGGGGGTTTGCTTCCTGCCGTGGGCCGGCCTCGGGTTCACTTTCGATTCCACCCCAGGATTCGCCCTGCTCGGACTGTGCACGGTGCCAATCGTATTGATCGTGGTGAATCGCTTGGGCAGGCGGGTCATCCGCAAGTACCGTGGACCGGACGCGCGGCCGCTCCCGGCTCCGTCCCTCGGGCTGATCGTCCGCGGCTTCGCCCAAGCGCTGATCGGCTGGATGCTATTGGCTCTCAGCCTCTGGTTAACGGTGTGCGGGCTTGCTGCGGAGCCGACGCGGCTCGATCTCGACTTGTTCCTTCAAGATCTGTCGTCGGTGGCCATTTCGTACGTCACCGGCTTCGCGGCGTTGATTCTCCCCGGCGGCTTCGGAGCGCGCGAAGAAGTCTTGAAGACGATGTTGACCTCGCAGTTGGCGGCGTCGGAGGGCACGGCCGCCGAGCCGGTGGCGGCGCTCGTCGCGGTGACGCTGCGGATCGTGTGGACGATTTTCGAGGTGGCCTTTGCCGTGGCACTTTGGAAACTAGCGAAACCGAAACCCGCGCAGGAACCGGCCTGATGGACCCGAGCGAACGCCCGCCCCCCGTGCCGGGATTGCTGAGTATCGTCGTACCGCTCTGCAACGAGGACGAGAGCTTGACGCCATTGGTGGGGGATATCCTCGAGTCCGTTGGCAAATTACCCGACTGGAAGTTGCAATTGATCTTCGTGGACGACGGCAGCACCGACGATTCTTGGAGCAAGATCCGCGCGTTCGCGAATGGCGATCCCCGCATCCACGGCATCCGTTTCCGGCGGAACTTCGGCAAAGCGGCGGCGCTCGAAGCCGGCTTCCGCGCGGCCACCGGCGAGATCGTCTTCACGATGGACGCCGACTTACAGGACGACCCGCGCGAGATTCCGAAGTTCCTCGACGCCATCCAAGCCGGGAAGGATTTGGTCAGCGGGTACAAACAGAAGCGCAACGACCCTTGGCACAAGGTCTACCCGAGCCGGGTGTTCAACGGCGTCGTCAGTTTGCTGACCGGGGTGAAACTGCACGACCACAACTGCGGGTTCAAAGCGTACCGCGCCGGCGTCGTCCGCGATTTGCGACTTTACGGCGAACTCCACCGTTTCGTGCCGGTTCTGGCAGCGTCGAAAGGCTATCAGGTCGGCGAGATCGTGGTGCAGCACCGTTCGCGGAAGTTCGGTCAGTCGAAGTTCGGCGTCCGCCGGTTCCTCAAAGGCTTCCTCGATCTGTTGCAGGTGAAGTTCGTCACCGGCTTCGGCTATCGGCCGATGCACTTCTTCGGAACCACCGCGATGCTGGCGTGGCTGCTCGCCGCCGGCGGGCTGTTCGCGTTCGGCTTCGCCCTGATCTTGTACTGGGCGGACGCGATGAGTGCGCTCTACCCGATGCTGCTCTTTACTGCGACGCTCACGGCGACGCTGTTCGGTTCGCAAGCGCTGCTCGCGGGGTACATGGCCGAACTCGTGACGAACCAACGCCGCGATGATCCGTACGCCATCGCGGAGCGCACCGATGCTGCCGGTTGATCCCACTGCGGCCTTGCGCCGGCACTTCTACCTGATCCTCGGCACCGTGGCGATCTTCCTCGCGGCGGCCAAGATCGTCGGTTCGGAGAACGTCGTCGAACCGAGCCGGCACGCCCCGGCGACCGAAGCGAATTTCGGATTCGACCGCTCCGGTAAACCCGAGCGCAAGTGGCCGACGGCGCGGCCCGAACCGACGCCGATGTTCGGCAGCAACGACCGCTCCCGTTGGGCCACGGTCCGCTCGCTCGTCGACGAGGGGACATACGTCGTCGGCCGGCGCGAAGCGGGGAAGCCCGATACCGGAATCATTTTCGAAGATGGGTACCAATCGCTCGACAAAGTGATGATCCCCGAGACCGGGGAGTTCTATAGCAGCAAGCCGCCACTGCTAACGACGCTGATCGCCGGGGAGTATTGGCTGCTGAAAAAGTGCTTCGGCTGGAGCATCGTCCGCGATCGCTGGCTCGTCGTCTGCACGATCTTGCTGACGGTGAACTTGCTGCCGTTTGCGATCTACCTGCTGCTGTTGGCGAAGTTGATCGACCGCTACGGCGCGACCGACTTCGGCAAACTGTTGACATTCACGACCGCTTCCCTCGGCACCTTCCTGACGACCTTCGCCACGACGCTGAACAACCACAGCCCGGCGGCGTACTGCGTCGTCTTCGCGCTCTACCCGCTGCTGCGCTCGGGAGGGGCCGAGTCGCGCCGCGATCTGTTGATCGCCGGGTTCTTCGCCGGCTTCGTGCCGACGATGGACCTCCCCGCGGCGGCCTTCAGCGCGGCTCTGTTGGTTCCTTTGCTTTATGTCCGGCCGAAAGTCACGCTGCTCTACTTCGTGCCCGCGATGCTCGTTCCCATCGCCTTGCTGTTCGCCTGCAATTATGCGGCGCTCGGTCGCTGGCTGCCGGCCTACAGCGACTTCGGCGGGCCGATGTACGAGTTCGCCGGGAGCCACTGGCAGAAATTGAAGTTGGTGCAGCAAGGCATCCCGCAGAAGGGGATCGACTTCGCCGACGAACCGAAGGGTATCTACGCCTTTCACCTGCTATTGGGCCATCACGGCTGGTTCAGCCTGACACCGGTGTTCATCGCATCACTGCTAGGAATCGCGGTGTTGGTTCGCCGGTCGATACCGGGCGTGCGATGGGTGTTGATTCGGAAAGTGCCTTCGGCCGAGCCCATTTTTAACTTGCCGATTGTCGGCGCGATGACGGCTGTGGTCTCGTCGGTCGTAATGGTTTATTTCGTCTTCAAGACCAATAACTACGGCGGCTTCACGAGCGGCCCGCGCTGGTTCTTCTGGCTGATTCCCCTCTGGTTATTGGCCGGATTGCCCGGCATCGATCGCCTCGCGCGAACTCGCCCCGGCCGTTTGGCTCTGGCGATTCTGCTCGGCTTCTCGGTGCTCGCGGTCTTCTTCCCCGCGTGGAACCCGTGGCGTCCGCCCTGGATTCTGCAAGCCTTGGAGCGATTGGAGATCGTGAACTACGACGCCGTGTGACTGGTGGACCGTTGCGGCGGTCACAATGGCCGTATCCTTGGCGTCTTCGCACCCACGGGGCCGATGTCAGTTACGACGGCCCCTTCGGGGCGTAAAAAAAGGCATCCGAGTCCTGGGGCTTCCGCCCCGGGCTGTCAACGTCGGCCCCGTTGGGGCGACGATTGGATCAAACCGATTCGATCCGTCACTTTTTCCCGCTATGAATACTCGATGTCCGCTCTAACCCACCGAGACGCCGACGAGGATGTTGTAGCCCGCGTGGGCGCCGGCCGCGATGCCGAGACCGCGCGTCCAATAGAGGGCCGTGAAGAGCAACCCCGCGGCGGTGCGGAACAAGAACCTCGTCAGTTCCATCGGCTCGCCCGAGGTGCCGAGGTGGTGCGCGGCCGAGAAAAACAGCGCCGAAGCAAGCGCCGCCAGCACCACCGCGACGATCTTCGGCAACAGCATCACCCGCAACAAGCAAAAGAGCAGAGTGAACAGCCCGAGGCGGAACAGCACTTCTTCGTAGATGCCCGCGCCGATGAAGTTGACGACCTGCCCCTCGGCCACGCGCTGGAACTGCACGCTATTCAGCGGTAGCCCGGTGCCGGCCAACAGGGTGTGGAAATTGCGGCTGAAGGCCCAGAGGAGGACGGCGAAAATCACGCTTTCGATGGCCATTCCGAAGACGGTCGTGATCGGTTCGCGCGGCCGATTGGACCAATTCCACCAACTCATCACGAACAAGAGCAGGGCGATCAGAAGCGGCGCGCCCCACGCGAAGGCGATGCCGTAATCGGCCAAGCGATCCCGCAGCCAGACGTCGGCCCCGTTGCGGAGCGCGTCCGGCTGGCTCCCGCCGAGGGCCAGGACACCGACTTCGTACGCGATCAGCAGCGGCAGCAGGAAAAGCAGGCTCGACCACGGGTGTCGCGTGGCCGAGAGGTAGCCGGGCATAGCGGGAACTCGGGCGGAGACGGTACGGCGTTCCTCAGTGATTCGCTCGCCGGGGTTCCGGATTTAACACAAGTCCGGGTGGACCGACGCCAACTTGCGGATGCGTTCCTCGGTTGAGAGCGATCTTAAGATACCGCCGAATTCCGATCCCGCGAGATCGACCACCTCCGGCTTCGGCAGCAATTCGCCGGTGTGGGAACTCAGAATCGCCACGACGGGCCGGGTCGTCGCCCGCAGGTTGATCCGGCTCGGGTGACTACCGACGACCACCGCGATCCGGCCGTCGGTCAATTCGACCACGCTGCCCACGGGGTAGAACGACAGGTGCAGCAAATACTCGGCAAAGTCGCGGTCGAGCCGGCCCTGTTCCGCCGCCAGCAGCGTATCGGTGAGCGCCGTGCGCGTGTCGTGGGCGGGGCGATGCGGGCGATCGGCAGCCATGCCGGCGTAATGATCGGCCACCGCGAGCATCTTGGCGAGGGCGGGGATCTGCTCGAAGGATAGCCCCTTCGGATAACCGGTGCCGTCGAGCCGTTCGTGGTGCGCCGCGATGACCTGCGCCAGATCGCCGAGGTCGGGGATCGTTTCGAGCAGCAGTGCCGCGCCGGTCTTCGGGTGGATTTCAATCCGGCGCCGCTCTTCGACCGTCAGCGGTTCGACCTTGTTCAATATCGCGGCGGGGATGCCGATCATGCCGATGTCCATGATCAAGGCGAGTGCCACCGGCACGACCGGTTGCGTGGCCCACTCGTAGTCGTGCGGGACGAGCCGGGCGATGACCGCGGCGACCGTCAGCGAATGCGCCGCGACTTGTCGGGCGACGGTATCGTTCGGGAACGACGGGAACCGCAGTGGCACACCCTGCCGGGCTTCGACGAGGATTTCTTCCGCGAGTTCGGTGAAGGCGCCGAACGACACCAACCGGCGCGCCTGCACATCGCTGAGGAACCGGGCGAGCCGTTCGACGCGGCCCCACTCCGTCCGGCGCTTGTCGAGCGTCTGTCGGCCGACATCCAGCCGTGTGCGGATGGAGCCTAGAAGCGTTTCGAGGCCGTCGCACAGACGCGATTGAAACTCGGCCGACTCCGGCATCGCTTGGATCAATCGCAGCGAGGCTTCGGTCGCCGAGACGGTCGCTTGGTGATATCGCACGAGCGGATCGAGCGCCGCCACCGATTGATTCACCAAACGCTGATAGAAAACATCGACCGAAATCTGCCGCTGCTGCTGCACGAGATCGCGGGCCAATTCCAAAACGCGGCGGGCGCGGGAGGTCAATTCCGCGGGCATCGGCCCCGGTTGCGAGGCGTGCCCCGCCAATTGACGCAGGGTTTGCGACAGCCACGCCGGGCCGGATCGCCCCGCGAGTTGCAGTGCCCCCGGCACCGTATCGCCGAGTGCGGGCGTCCGCTCCAAGCGTTCGCGGAATGCGGAAATGCGATTCAACAACGATTTCGTATCGCTCATCTCGATCCCCCGCGCGGCGTGTCATCGTTATCGACTGCGCCGACCGCGGACTTGAGAAGATTTGCCGGATTTGACGATTGGGTAATAGGCAAGGCCTCCGGATTGTTTAGGCAACGCTTCACCCGTTGCGACAACCGGCTCGCCGATCGGTTTCGATTGACCCGCCTCTTCAAATTGCTGTAGACTAAATCTTCCCATCAATAACTCCCGGCGGTCATCCATGCGTTCGCATCGATTCCGATGGTTAATCCTCGGGGCATTATTCTCGCTGCCCGGTGGCGCCGCAGAGCCGACGCCGGCCGATTGGGCCTTCCACAAAGTCGGCGCACCGGCGCATCCGAATTCCATCGATGCTTTCCTGATCGCCAAACTGGAATCGAAGAAGCTCGCCTACGCGCCCGCTGCGGATCGGGCCACCCTGCTCCGCCGCGTCACATTCGACCTCACCGGATTGCCGCCGACACCCGACGAACTGAAAGCCTTCCGAGCGGATACCGCACCCGATGCGTCCGCCAAGGTCGTCGCGCGGTTATTGAAGTCCCCACAGTATGGGGAGCGCTCGGCGCTCTTCTGGCTCGACCTCGTCCGCTTCGCCGAGACCGACGGCTTCAAAGCCGACGATACCCGGCCGAATGCTTGGCGCTACCGCGATTACGTCATCGAGAGCTTCAACGCCGACAAACCCTTCGACCGATTCATCCGCGAGCAGATCGCCGGGGGCGAATTGTACCCGAACGACCCGCAGTCATGGATCGCCACCGGGTTCCTCCGCCACTACCCGGACGAATACAACGCGGTGAACTTGGAGCAGCGCCGGCAAGAAATCCTCAACGACATCACCGACACCGTCGGTGCCACCTTCCTCGGCGTCACCCTCGGCTGTTGCCGGTGCCACGATCACAAGACCGACCCGATTTTGCAGAAGGACTACTACCGCATCCAGAGTTTTTTCGCGGGTTACAAACCCGTGGACGTGCCGGTGAATCCGAAGGCGTTGAAGGAGTTCGACGAGAAACTGGCCGTTTGGAAATCGAAGACCGAAGCGATCCGGGTGAAGATGGTCGCGATCGAGAAGCCTCACCGCGAGAAGGCGCAGGCGAAGGAACGCTTCCGTTTCCAAGAGGAGCACTCGCGGTTGCTCGACCTACCGGCCGCGAAGTTGACGCCCCTCGAGCAACAGATCTCGGCGATGGTGTCCAAGCAAGTCTATTCCGATAAACGCTTCGCACCGACGATCTTGAAGGCCGAGGAGAAGACGGCGTGGGATGCGCTCGCCAAAGAGCTGGCCGCGTTCGACGCGGACAAGCCGAAGCCGGTGGCGCTGATCCACGCCATGACCGACCTCGGCCGCGATTCCCCGCCGACCCATTTGCTGAAGCGCGGCGATTGGCGCAAGCCGGATGCGGTAATTGAGCCGGCGTTCTTATCGAAGATCACGACCGTTGTGCCGAAACTTTTGCCTACGGACACGACTACTGGCCGGCGGACGGCGCTGGCAAATTGGATTGCGCATGCCGACAACCCTTTGACGGCCCGCGTCATGGTCAACCGCATTTGGCAGCAGCACTTCGGCAAGGGGATCGTGGCCTCGTCGAGTGACCTCGGCCAAACCGGCGACCGACCGACGCATCCCGAGCTCCTCGATTGGCTCGCGGCGGAATTCGTCAAATCGGGCTGGAGCGTCAAGCACATCCACAACATCATCGTGCAGTCCAAGGCCTATCAACAAGGGAGCACCGGCAGCGCGGAAGCGGCGAAGCTGGATCCCGAGAATCAGCTCTTGGGGCACTTCCCGCGCCGGCGCTTGGATGGCGAAGCCCTCCGCGATGCCTGCCTCGCCGTCAGCGGACAGTTGAATTTGAAAGCGGGCGGGCCGAGCATCTTCCCCGATGTTCCCGCGGAACTCAAAGGCTCCGGTTGGAAGCCTTCGGCCGATGCGAGCGAGCGGAATCGCCGCAGTATCTACGTGTTCGTGAAGCGGAACCTGCGCTATCCGCTGTTCGCACTGTTCGACAGCCCCGACCGCAGCGAGTCGTGCTCCCGGCGATTCGTGACAACCACCGCACCGCAGGCACTGGCGCTCTTGAACGACTTGACAATACTAAGCTTCGCGCAGTCGTTGGCCCAACGCGTGGTGAAAGAAGTTGGGCCGAAACCGGAGGCGCAGGTCGAACGGCTCATCGCCTTGACGCTGTGCCGCCAGCCGACGACCGAAGAAACCGCGGCACTCGCGGGCTTCCTGCAACGCCACAAGGGCACCGCGACTGAGGCCCTCGTCGATCTCGGACACGCGGTATTGAACCTCAACGAATTCCTCTACGTGGATTGACCGATGCCAACGCCATCCACGATTTCTTCGCGCCGCCGCTTCCTCCAATCCGCCGGGTTGGGCCTCGGTTCGCTCGCAGTCGCGGCCCAAGCGCACGCCGATGATAACAATGGGAAAACGCACCACGCGGCCAAGGCCAAGGCCGTCATCTTCCTGTTCATGGAAGGCGGGCCGAGCCACCTCGATCTGTTCGACCCCAAGCCGGAGTTGACCAAGCGCCACGGCCAGAAACTGCCCGCGAGCTTCGGGAAGGTTATCACACCGATGGGCACGGGCGGAAATACCCTGCTGGCGTCGAAACGCAAGTTCACCAAGCCCGGCAAGTCCGACGTCGAAGTCAGCGACTGGCTCCCGCACATGGCGACCGTCGCGGACGAACTCTGCGTGATGCGCGCCTGCTGGGCCGACGGCCTCAACCACGTCGGTTCGGTCTGCCAGATGAACACCGGCTCGGTGCTCGCGGGCCGCGCCAGCCTCGGCTCGTGGGCGCTGTACGGCCTCGGCTCGGAGAACAAGAATCTGCCCGGTTTCGTGGTCCTCACCGACACCGGCGAAGTCCTCGGCGGCGCCCGCAACTGGGGCACCGGCTTCATGCCCGCCACGCACCAAGGGACACTCTTCCGCCCCGGGCCCAGCCCGATCTTGAACCTCGCGAAACCGGCCGGCGTCTCGGCCGAGCGGCAGAAAGATAAACTCGATCTCATCACGAAACTCAACGGCATCCACGGTCGCGAACGCCCCGGCGACTCGGAGTTGAACGCCCGGCAGTCCGCCTACGAACTCGCCTTCCGGATGCAGGCCACCGCTCCGGACGTCATCGACATCACCAAGGAAGACGAAAAGACACGCGAAGCCTACGGGCTGAACAAGAAGGAGACCGCCGAGTTCGGCCACCGTTGTTTGCTCGCCCGCCGGCTCGTCGAGCGCGGCGTCCGCTTCGTTCAAGTGTACTGCGGCGCCGGCAGCCAGTGGGACGCCCACGGCGACATCGAAGGGAACCACACCAAGATGTGCCTGCGGGCCGACCAACCTTCCGCCGCGCTGATCCTTGATTTGAAACAGCGGGGCATGCTCGACGACACCCTCGTGATCTGGGGCGGCGAATTCGGCCGGACGCCAATGAGCGAAGGCTCGACGGGGCGGGATCACAACCCCTTCGGCTTCACCACCGTGTTGGCCGGCGGCGGCTCGAAACCCGGCACCGTGTACGGCAAGACCGACGACTTCGGCCTCCGCGGCGTCTCCGGGAAGATGCACGTCCACGACCTCCACGCCACGATCCTGCACCTCATGGGCCTCGACCACGAGAAGCTCACCTACCGCTATTTGGGCCGCGACGAGCGCTTGACCATCACCGACGGGCTGGTGGCGCAGGAGGTTTTGAAGTGAGTTTTCGCTTGCGACGGGCGAACCTCCGGCGATACTGTCGGGGACATCACAGGAGCATCAGATGTTCGGTAAGCGTAGACATTACATCTCTCGCTCCGCAATACAATGCTGACATCCTCGGGTAAGGACTCACTGGATGACCAATATTGAGGCAAGTCGCATTGCAACAGGAATTGAGCACCCCGCTGCTGAACCGATGCACCTAGCCGGTCAGCCCGAGCGGCTCTTCCACGGCTTCCTCGAGGCCGCCCCCGACGCGGTCGTAATCATCGACGCAAGCGGGAAGATCGTCCAAGTCAACAGCCAAACCGAGAAACTGTTCGGCTACGACCGATCGGAGCTAGTCGGCGGCCCACTCGAAGTGCTCATGCCGGGGCGATTCCGCAGAACGCACATCGCGCATCGCGGGGCGTACTTTGCAGACCCACGTCCAAGACCCATGGGACGTGGCCTCGACCTGTTCGGCTTAAAGAAGGACGGCCGCGAGTTCCCGATCGACATTTCGATCAGTCCCTTGCCGCACGTGCCGGAAGTTCTCTTCGCTAGCGCCATCCGCGACATGACCGAGCACCGGCGGTTGGAGGACGAACTCCGCGCGCGGACGCGGGACTTGGAAGAGGCTGACCGGCATAAGGATCACATACTGTCGGCGGTCGCGCACGAGCTGCGCGGCCCCTTGAGTGCTCTCGCTTATGTGGCACCAATCCTTCGATTACCTCATGTTGATGCCACTGCCCGTCAAAGAGCCTCGGGTGTAATCGAGCGGCAAACCGCGCACATGTCCCGTTTGGTCGAGGACCTTCTCGACCTAACGCGATTCCGCCACAGCAAGCTCACGATCCGCCGGGAGTCGATTGACCTGCGGACGGTCCTTCCGTCAGCCGTCGAATTCAGTCACGCGCTCATCGAGACCCGCACGCACCAACTCGAGGTGACGCCGTCCGCCGAGCCGTTGTGGGTGAGTGGCGACCCCACCCGGCTTGCCCAGGTGGTATCCAACCTGCTCACCAACGCCGCCAAGTACACGCCTAAAGGGGGGCACATCAGCCTGACGGCGGCGAAAGAGGGCGGGGCGGCCATTGTCCGCGTTCGTGACGACGGGGCGGGCATTCCTCAAGAGATGCTGTCGAGCGTTTTCAACTTGTTCACCCAAGTTGGGGCTACAGGGGATGGCCGGGCGGGCGGACTGGGCATCGGGCTGTCCCTCGTGCGGCAATTGGTCGAGTTGCATGGAGGAACCGTGGCCGCATTCAGCGACGGGCCTGGCCGGGGGAGTGAGTTCGTCGTGCGAATCCCTTTGCTGCCAGAGGGGCCGGCCACCTAAGAGCTTACAAATTAGGCGGCATGGAATTTGCATATATCCAAGCGGTGTCAAACGCGCCAGTCTGGCGAGCACATGAACAGGAGGGGGCTATGAAAGGCTTCGTGCAAGACATCGAAGGGATCGCCACCGAGAATGAAGCGTTCCGCAGGGTTCTCTACACCGCGAAGAACTGCCAACTTGTCGTCATGGCTCTCAAGCCCGGGGAAGAGATCGGGGCAGAGGTGCATCACCTCGACCAGTTTTTTCGGGTAGAAGCTGGGGCGGGCGAAGCAGTCCTCGATGGCGTGCGCACCGCAATCCGGGCCGGTTTCGCCGTCCTCGTCCCGGCAGGCACGAACCACAACATCGTCAACACGGGGACCGAACCGCTCAAGCTGTACACGATCTATTCTCCACCGAATCACCGCGACGGGGTCGTTCACACGACCCGCGCCGACGCGGAGGTGGACAACGAACACTTTGATGGCAAGACGACGGAATAGCGAGCCGACTCGGAACGACATTGATGTTCATAGAGCGACGACGGTTGAGCGTTGAGCAAGGTCAGAGGACGGCGGGCCTCGCCTGCCGGGACAGCGCGAGAAACTCCATGCGCCATCGCGAGAGCCACCGGACGGAACGCATCGGCTGGTTGCGTGCGGCCGTGCTCGGTGCGAACGACGGCATCGTATCTACGGCGAGCCTCGTGGTCGGGGTCGCCGCGGCGCACGCGACGGGCGACGACATCTTAATTACCGGAGTTGCTGGCTTGGTTGCGGGGGCCATGTCGATGGCTGCCGGCGAGTATGTTTCGGTCAGTTCGCAAGCAGACACCGAACGGGCCGACATCGAGCGCGAACGGTCGGAACTCGCTAACGACGCCGGGGCGGAGCTCGCCGAACTGACTGCGATCTACGTCGAGCGTGGCCTCGATCCTTCACTCGCAAAACAAGTCGCCGAGCAGTTGACGGCCAACGGCGCGCTGGCCGCCCACGCCCGCGACGAACTCGGCATTACGGACGCCCTTAGTGCAAAGCCCGTGCAGGCGGCACTGGCTTCGGCAGGGACGTTTGCTCTGGGGGCGGCCATGCCCCTATTCGTCGTCGTCACCGTTCCCGGGACATATCTCATCCCCGCCGTCGCCGGAACGTCGCTGGTGTTCCTCGCTCTATTGGGCGGGTTGGCTGCGTCCGCCGGCGGCGCGGGCGCGACGCGCGGCGCTGCACGGGTCGCATTTTGGGGAGCACTCGCTATGGCGTTGACCGCAGGCGTCGGGGCCTTGTTCGGCGCTGCCGTGTGAGGCTGTCGGCCGGCGCAGTACACGTGAGCATGCAAGAGTCGCCGAACCACTCGCATCGCCCACCGGGGTGAAGACCGGCGAAGATGCACGTCCACGACCTGCACGCCACGATCCTGCACCTCTTGGGCTTCGACCACGAGAAGCTCACCTACCGCTACCTCCGCCGCGACGAGCGCTTGACGATCACCGACGGGCTGGTCACGCAAGAGGTTTTGAAGTGAGTTTTCGCTTGCAACGGGCGAACTCTGCGGCGATAGTACCGAGAATTTTACCTAAACTTCAGCCGAAAATCTATACTCTGGGCGTTAGACTCGCGAAACGATCTTTCACTGGAGGTGGATACCGTGCGTACTTGGGGTCTTCGTGTTTCATTCGGCCAAGTTCGATGCCACTACCGGCCTCTGATCCTGACCGTTGTCGGCCTCACGCTGGTGAGCCTGTTCTGGTTCGCCACTCGTTACCCCCAACTCCTCAGCAAGGCGGACCACGTAGGCCAGGCGCTGCCAAGCATGGCTTACAGCAGCACTCTGATGCCCGTCGCGGCGGACGCCCCGGTCTGGCTACGGATCACGGCCGCGACCGTGAACTGGCTCGACAGCATGAAGATCGGCATGACCTTCGGTGTTCTGTTCGGTGCGCTCCTTCACACGGTCCTCCGGTACTACCCGCTCAAGATCGGCAACAACCTGTATCTGAACTCACTCAAAGGCGCGCTGGTCGGCGTACCGATGGGCGTCTGTGCCAACTGCGCCGTCCCGACCGCGTGCGGCGTCACCCGCGGGAACGGGCGGGTCGAAGTGGCGCTGGGGTTCCTATTCAGTTCGCCAAACTTCAACCCGGTCGTGGTCATGATGACAGTCATGGCCCTCCCGTGGCAGGTCAGCGTGGCCAAGTACGCGGTGCTGCTGTTGGTCATTCTTGTCGGGGTTCCGACACTGATCCGTTGGTTGGAGCGGGACAAGCCACTTCAGATCACGACGGCCATCGACGACGGCGCGATTTGCGCTATCAAGTTGCCGCCGTCGGAAGACTGCCAGGAACGGTTCTTCGGCGTGCTCCGGGAGTTGGCTGCGGACTTCCGACGGCACGTCTGGATGCTGCTCAAGCCGACGCTCGCTCTCATGCTCATTGCCAGCGTGGTCTCGGCGACCGTGTTGACCCTCGTGCCGTGGGAGCCTCTCCTGTCGGAGGCGACGCCGGGGCGGTTGGGTCTGGTCAGCCTGATCTCGACGTTCATGCCGGTGCCGATCGCCCTGGACGTGATGTTCGCCGCCCAACTCCATCAGCAGGGGGTGCCGACCGGATACGTCATGGTGTTCGCCATGACTCTCGGGACGTACAGCATCATCCCGAGCATCTACCTGTGGCGGGAGGTCTCGAAGCGGCTGTCGGTCGTCCTATTCGTGTTCTTCATGGTGGTCGGGTGGGTGTTGGGTTTGCTGGTCTGATCGGTAGCCATGCGAGTCAAGCCCCGTCGAACCGCTCTCGTGGCCAACCGATTTGAATCAAACCGAATACCCTCCACGAACTGACGTCTCCTTCCTCCGCGTTCTCCACCGGCCTCTTGAACTACCGCATAGAATGCGGGGGTAAGCAGATCCCCCACGACACGAAAGCGAGCCATGGCCACCGCTAACCCCGCGATGGACGAAGGCGTCTACAATCGCGCCCTGAGTTTCGACCGTAATCCCGCCCGCACGATGACGATGACCGGCTCGGTGGCGAAGTCGGCGCTGCTCGTCGCCATCGTGCTCGCCATGGGCGGCTACACGTGGCAGCTCTCCCAGTCCGAATCGGGCTTGTCCATCGGCCTGCTCATCGCCGGGGCGCTCGGCGGATTGATCACCGCGCTCATCACGATCTGGTTCCCGAAGGCGTCGCCGATCACCGCGCCGATCTACGCCGCGCTCGAAGGGGTCGTCCTTGGCGCCATCTCCGCGTTCTTCGAAACGCGCTTCCCGGGGATCGTCCTCCAAGCGGCCGGGTTGAGCGTCGGCACCCTCACCGTCATGCTCTTCCTCTACGGCACCGGCATCATCCGCGTCACGGAGAAGTTCACCATCGGCCTCGTCGCGGCCACGGGTGCCGTGGCGCTCGTGTACTTGGTCGATATCGTCGCCCGGATGTTCGGCACGGGCATCCCCTACATCCACGAATCGGGCCTCGTCGGCATCGGCTTCTCGCTGGTGGTCGTCGTCATCGCGGCGTTGAATCTGATCCTCGACTTCGACTTCATCCACCAAGGCGTCCGCCGGGGTGCGCCGAAGTACATGGAGTGGTATGCCGGCTTCAGCCTGCTGGTGACGCTGGTGTGGATGTACTTGGAAATCCTGCGGTTGCTGGCGAAGCTGCGGGGCCGGGATTGAACGGAATGTAGGTGATCCAGCTCATCCACGTGGCAGAGCGAGTCGGACTTTCACCGGGTGTGGCAACGATTCTTGGAGGTTTTGTGGGTCACGCTCGACGTGACCCATTCCCGTACCGGCGTCACGCCGAACGTGACCTACCAAAACAGCTCATCGCGAAGAAACTCCAAGAATCGTAGCTACACCCGTTTGGAAGTTGGTGAGCGAGCACAACGATCGGCAATGCGGTTTAGCTTTCGGAGCTTTCGCTGTTTTCGGCCGGGCGGGTGTCGAGAATGTCTCTGCGGGAGTCGAATTCGGTCGAACGGCAGGAAAAGGCAGGAAAGGCCAAGTCTGTTCAATCGACCTCGTCGACACAAGTCCTTACCGGGCTTGGTCTGTTAAACGACTGGCCTCGAGTTAAGCATTTGGAAACGAGTTAACGCGAGGGTGTCGGTGTTCTCGCTTAACTCGATTCGGGTCGGCCGGAGTCTGCGAGGCCCGACCTTTCGCTACGAAAGTCCGAAGGCGTTCGGTAAATGCAGGGATCAACGATGTCGAGGAGTTCGGTTCGCCGAAGCGGAGGCCCGAGTGAGCGAAGATGCCGCGTTCTTGGCTAAGATTCGAGCTGCACCGAAAGACAACCTCGTGCGACTCGTGTACGCCGATTGGCTGGATGAACAAGGCCGCCCCGGTGGCGACTTTCTGCGTACCGATTGCGAAATAGCCGACTTGGACCCACTTGAATACGAGCGACGAGCACAATTGCGGACCGAAGCTAGTTTGGCGGGCGTGATCGATCTAGCCCTTCCTGACACCTCGGACACCTATTACTGGCAGCGAGCGCATTTGGTCGCCAAGTTGTGGTGTACAACCCGCGACCTCAATGAAGAATGGATGGCGGTGGTGAGCCGGGTGCCATTCGGCGAGATCAACGCCCGCAACCGTGAGATCCAGTCCTGGCTCAGGCAGCAGATTGAGGTCTCAGTACTCCTCGCTAGGATGGCCGAATTGGACAAGCCTACAGTCCCTCCGAAGACACTTTGGCAACGGGTACGCGGACTATTCGGGCGGTCACCCGACGCCCTCCCCGCGCAGACGGAAGGCCCGTTCGTCCGTGGGAAGCGCGAGTGGGTCGAGGCCAATTTGCGGCCGGGAGACGATTTGTGGGAGTATGACACCGGGGGCGAAACTTGGGCGCATCTTTGTGGCGAGATGGGTTACGCAATCGTCCGCAACGGTGAGGTGATCGAGTACGAAATGTTGATGATGAACTGAGAAAAAGCCGAACCACTCTCATGACCC
>JBBRUN010000029.1:0-19690 GCA_038247765.1 Gemmatales bacterium
AAGAGCGGTTGAAGAAGCTCGCGCCGGTGCCCGAGAAGAAATAGCCGCATCACGCCACGACTTTGTTGCGGCCGGTGCGCTTCGCTTCGTAGGTAGGCAGAACCAAGCAAGTCTGTTAAACCGACCTCGTCGACACAAGTCGTTGCCGGGCTTGGTCTGTTAAACGACTGGCCTCGAGTTAAGCATTTGGAAACGAGTTAACGCGAGGGTGTGGGTGTTCTCGCTTAACTCGATTTTCGCTTGCTGCTGGTCACATGGCGCTGAATCCGGAGCAGTTCGCCACGATCCAACCGGCCATCCTCTGGGCGAGGCTGCCTTTGCAAGCGATTATGATCGCGTGATCGTACTGGTTCACTCGCAGGCGAATCGCAGAATTGCCCGCAAATTGAATGTAATCAACCCGGCGAAGTGACCGGTGAACCGGCCGGTTCTTCGCCCTCCGGGGTGGGATCATCGGGACTTCGGCACTAGAATCAGAGTGCTCCCCGGATTTGCCCCGCCCCGAGATTCGCCGATATGCCATCCGAATCGATCGCGTCGTTCCTCGATCTGGCCCGAGAAAACAACATCCTCGGCGGCGAAGATGTCGATGCGCTGTTTCAGCAGCCCGACGTGCCTCGGCAGAATCTCGCGGCGCTGTGCGACTTCCTGCAGGGTCGCGGCGTCTTGACGAAATACCAAAGCGACATGATCCGGGCCGGGAAGGGCTACGAACTCAACTTCGCCGGTTACCCGATCCTCGCCGAACTCGGGCCTTGCCCCGGCGGTATGGCGTACAAGGGCACGCACCCGTCGCTGCGGACGCCGGTGATCATCCGACGGCTGCGCACCGATTGGTTCGCCCCGCTCGACAACGCCTCCGCGTACATCCAGCGGGCCCAAGACGCGGCCCCGGTCGTGCACCCGCACTTGGCCCATTTGCTGTATGCCGGCGTGCACCGCGACGAGCCGTTCGTGGTCATCGAACCCTTCGCCAGCGCCGATCTCGAATCGCTCATCGGCGACATCGGTCCGATGCCGGCAGCGCTGGCTGCCGAGTTCGTCCGCCAGATCGCTTCGGCCCTTCAAATGGCCCACCTCCGCGGCTTCGCCCACGGCGACGTCCGCCCCGCCAACATCTGGGCCGGGCCGCTGGTGGCGTCGACGCGGCCCCGCGCCGATGGTTCCCCGCGCTTCCGCCCCGCGCCGACCGCAATCGTCAAACTCTTCGAACTCGGCTTGGTGCCAAGCATCCCCGCCATCGAAGGCGATCCCTATCGGGCGCCGGAAGCGGCGGGGGCAACCCCCGAAGCCGACATCTTCGCCCTCGGGGGCGCGCTGGCATTCTTGCTGACGGGCAAGCCGCCGAAGGCCCCGGCGCTGTTGCCCGCCATGCGGCCCGACGCCCCGATCGCCCTGCTGGAATTAGCCTCGGAGATGATGCACCCGGAAGCGAATGCCCGGCCGACAGCAGCGGAAGTGCTCGGCAAGATCGGCGCGATGTCGAACCTGCCCGCGCCGAAGCCGCTGCCATTGCCGTTGCCGGAGTCGTCGTCGATCCTCGGCGGTGGCGAATCGGAGCATTTGGAAGTGAACGAGATCAGCGAAGCGGGCGGTGTAGAATTGGCCGAGGCCGAGGATGTGGAACTGGCGTCTGTGGCGGAAGACGCCGCGCCGGTCGTCGGCAGTTGGCCGGCCCACGAGCCGTACCATCCTCCGGCATTTGTGCCGGCCGAGCTTCACCCGGCCTATTCGCCGCAAGAGTGGGGGGCGCGCCCCGCCGCCTTCGACCCGCACGCCGAGGACAGCACGCCGTCGGCGCCGCGAGCCGTGCCGAAGCGTGTGATCAACAAAACCAAGGTGATGATCTGGGTCGCCGCAGGTCTGTTTTTGAACTTGCTCGCGCTCGGGATTTGGGCCTCGATGTTCTTCGGCGTCTTCGACGGTTCACCGGAGCCGGACACGCGGCCCGACGTGAAACCGCCGACGAATAACCCCGTGAAGCCGCCCAAGAAAAACAACCGACCCCAAATATGACACCCTGCATCAGCCAGGCGACGACGCTGCCGAGCCGATTCGCGGACGACGTCAACGGATACGCCGACGGCGGCTGCGCGGCGATGGAAGTTTGGCTCACCAAACTCGAGACCCACCTCGAATCGGCATCGGTCGCCGAGACGCAGGCACTCCTGCGACAACGGGGTGTCACCCTCGCGGCGGCGGCCTATCAAGGCGGTTTGCTCCTCAGCCAAGGGGAAGCCCGGAGAGCCTCGTTCGATCACTTCAAGGCGCGGCTGGAACTCTGCCAGCAATTCGGCATCGGCACGTTGGTGGTCGTGGCCGACTTCGCGCAGAAGATCGATGCGACCTCGCTCGGCCGCGCCGTGGTGTCCCTGACGGAAGCGGGCCGCTGGGCGGCCGGATTCGACGTACGCCTCGCCCTCGAATTCCGAGGGCAAGACACCTTCTGCACCTGTTTAGAAACGGCGCTAATGCTCGTCGGCGAATGCCGGGAGCCGAACGTCGGCGTCTGCCTCGACGCGTTCCACTACTTCCGAGGGCCGAGCAAAGCCGAGGACTTATCGAAGTTGAGCCCCGCGAATTTGTTCCACGTGCAAGTGTGCGATGTCGCCGGCATCCCGCGCGAATTGATGACCGACGCCGACCGCATATTCCCCGGCGATGGGGATTTCCATTTGGAACCGATCGTGAATCGCCTGCGCGAAATCGGCTATGGCGGTGCCGTATCGCTGGAGTTGCTCAACCCGATGCTCTGGGGCTCGAAGCCGTCGCAAATCGCCGAGTTGGGCATCGCGGCGCTCGAGCGATTGTTGGGAACTGGAACTTGAAAGTGCTCACTTCATCGGCGGCGAGCGGTGGCCAAGATGTGAAACGAAAGTGGGAAAAGCAAAAATGAACGCGGGGTTCGGGATGCGAACCCCGCGTGGTCGTCCGATCAATTCGCGGTGCGCATCGCGCGGGCGGTGAACTTGCCCGTGTCGATCTTGGTGCCGATCATTTCGGTCCATTGCTTTTGTTGGTCGGCGCTGAGGGCCTTGACCGACTTTTCTAGGGCCGCTTCGGTCTTCGGCTTCGACTGGTCGGCGAACTTCTTCAGCGTTTCGGCGTCCGGCTGGGTCGCGCCCGGCATCGGGCGACCGCCTTGGGCGGGCAGGCCGAGTTCTTTGCGGAGGTCGGCGATTTCCTTCTGTGTGGCATCGGCGACTTCCTTGAGTGCCTTCTTCTGGTCGTCGGAGATGGTCAGAGCCTTCACGACGTCGGCGTTGCTGAACGCCCGCACGCCCATGGCTTGGATTTCGATCTGCTTAAATCGCTTCTTCTGATCGGCCGTCAGCACGTCGTCGGTGGCCTTCTTGACTTCTTCGGTGACGGTCATCATTTCTTTGAGGATTTCTTGCATCTTGGTGCGGTCGGGTTGGCCGCCGCCGCGCAGCTCGGCCAACTTTTTGGTCATGTCGGCTTGCTTGGCGGCGACGTCCTTGAACTTGCCTTTTTGCTCGTCGGTGACTTTCAGTTCTTCTTGGAGATCTTTGTTCGTCAGCACGAGGCCGATTTGCAGGCCGCCGAAGCCGCCTGGGCGACCGCCTTGGCCGGGTTGTCCCGGCTGCGGGCGTTGGGCTTCGGCCGCACCGGCGACGACGACCAAGAGGGCGGCCGCCAGCATCCATCGAGCGATCAACTTCATGAGTGGAACTCCTGCGGTTCGGGGGAACCGCCGACAACGGCGCCGGAGCCATTACGCGTGGCCCAACTCGCCGGAGAGACTACGCACCAGTGTGCGCGGAGTGGGGTTAGAAGAAAATGAGAGGATGCGGAAATGCGGAGTTGGGAAGTTGCAGCTCTACGCACCGATGTCGCGAAGCCCGGCAATCTGCGTAAACCCGAGGCGTCTCCGGTTCAATCCATCTCATTCTTCACGCAAAATGCTTGACACCCTTGGGCGCCACGCTATTCTCCCCGCCGCACCGCACACGGCCGGCGTGCCCGCGCACCAACGGCGACGGACCATTCGGGGGAATGGCCCTTCGCCGGCGCGGCGCACCCGGCTCGATCCACGCCGAACTCGGCGACGCAGAGGGGAAGTCGATGGCCCGCACCCGTACCCGATTGATGGCCTGCAGTTTCCTCGCCGGCCTGTCCGGCGTGGTCGGAGCCACCGTCGGCTGCTTCCCGCAGCAAACCAACCGCGCCCAAGTCGCCGACGACACCGAGAAAGACGCCAACGCCACCGTTGGCATGAAGACCGTCATGGGCAACGCCGAGCCGATCCCGGTTTCGGCCGTCGGCCTCGTCTACAACCTCAAAGGCACGGGCAGCTCCCCGGTGCCGGACGGCTGGCGCTCGATGCTCGAGAACACCATCAAGAAGCGCAAGCTGAACTCGAAAGAACTACTCGACGATCCGGCCCGCACGACTTCGCTCGTGCTCGTATCGGGCACCGTCCCGCCCGGTTGCCGGAGCCAAGATCGCTTCGACCTGACGATCACGCTGCCGCCCGGTAGCAAGACGACCTCGCTCCGCGGCGGCACGCTCGAAATCTGCGACCTCACGAACTTCGAAGCGGCGGGGAACGCCCGCCAGCAACTCACCGACGCCGGCCTGCCCGTCGGCAAGACACCGTTGGCCGCGAGCAGCTCGGTGCTCATCGGCAACCGCCTCGGCACCGGCGAAGGCTCCTTGGTCAGCGGGCAACTCCTCCAAGTGAAGGAGAACACCGACGGCCCGAACGAATCCGAAGCACCGGTCGTGGCCTCTAACACCGGCGAGAAAATCGCCAAGGTTTGGAATGGCGGCGTCTGCTTGCTTGAACGCCCCTACTACTTCCTGATGAACGACACCTCCGCCCAACCTCGGTTGGCCTTGGTGATCGCCTCGCGCCTCAACACCGTCTTCCACGGGTCGACCGACCGCGGCAACAAGATCGCCGAAGCGAAGGTGCAAGGCAAGCCGCTCGTCGCGGTCTTCGTTCCACCGACGTACCGCCACAACCACGGCCGGTTCCTCATGGTCGCCCGGCAAGTGCCGCTTGTGAATGTCGGCCCGAGCGACCCGTACCGCAAGAAGCTCGAACAAGAACTCGTGCAGCCGGAGACGGCGCTGATCGCCGCCGTGAAGCTCGAAGCCCTCGGCGGCGAAAGCGAAGACGCCCTCCGCGTCGGCCTCGAAAGCAACTCGCCGTGGGTGCAGTTCGCCTCGGCCCAATCGCTGGCCTACCTCGGCAAGGCCGATCTGGCCGCGTCGAGCCTTTTGGCGAAGCTCGCCGAGCGCCACCCGTCGCTCCGGACTCACTGCCTCAAGGCGCTGGCTTCGCAAGACGACGCCCATTGCATCGATCAACTCGGCGAACTGATGAAGTCGAAAGACGCGTCGCTGCGGTACGGGGCCTTCACCGCGATGCGGCTGATGGACGAAAACCACGACTCCGTCCGCGGCCGCAAGATGGGGAACTCCTTTTGGCTGCACACGATCGCCGACGGCTCCGATCCGCTGGTTCACCTGATCACCGAACGCCGTAACGAGATCGTGCTCTTCGGGACGACTTGGCCGGTCCGCGGGCCGTTCTCGTTCCCGCTCGGCACCGACTTCACCGTGACCATGAAAGACGGCGACGAGTCGGTGTTGATCAGCCGGATCGTCACGAAGAACAACGAGCCGACGACGGTGGAAGCGAAGTACCGGGCCGACCTCGGGTTCATCTTGAAGGGGATCGCCGAGATGGGCGGGAACTACTCCGACGCCATCGAGTTCATCCGCCGGGTCAACGGGGCCGATTGCCTCGGGGCCAAGCTCGCCGTCGACGCCACTCCGCGCGGCATGACGATTCAACAACTGGCGTCGCTGGCCCGCACCGACCTGACCTTGGCCCGTTCGGATGTCGAAGTCGGCAAGATCAACAGCGATGTGCTGCAAGCCGGCTACGAAGCGCCGGGCGAACCGAAGCCGCTGCTGAAGGCGCCGATCGTGGAGATCGAAGCCCCGAATCGCCAACAGGGCGGTCGCATCTTCGGGCCGCGCCCGATCGAGACCAACGCCATCGGGGGTTTGACGGAACGCCGTTGAGAAGTGGTCAGTGGTTGGAGCAGTCAAAGAAGCTCCGCTTGCCGCCGGCTTTCTTCGCTGAACACCGACCACTGACCACCGACCACTACTCATGCTCCAACGCTTGGAACTCATCGGCTTCAAATCGTTCGCGGACAAGACTCGCTTCGAGTTCGCGCCGGGGGTCACGGCCATCGTCGGCCCCAACGGCAGCGGAAAAAGCAACGTCGTCGATGCGGTGAAATGGGTCCTCGGCGAGCAATCGGCCAAGTCGCTCCGCGGCGGCGAGATGACCGACGTCATCTTCAACGGATCGAGCACCCGCAAGTCCCTCGGCCTCGCCGAAGTGAGCCTGACCTTCGACAACGCCCGGCGGCTGTTGAACCTCGACGCCGACGAAGTGCAGATCGCCCGGCGCGTCTACCGCGACGGCCAAAGCGAGTACCTCGTCAACGGGCAACTCGCCCGGCTGAAGGACATCAAAGATCTCTTCCTCGGCACCGGCGCCGGCCACGGGGCGTACAGCGTCATCGAGCAGGGCCGCGTCGATGCGCTCCTCACGGCGAGCACCAAAGATCGGCGGATCATCTTCGAGGAAGCCGCGGGAATCAGCCGGTTCAAGGCGAAGAAAATCGAGACGCTGCGGAAGCTCGAACGGGTCGACGCCGACCTGACCCGCGTCCGCGATATTCTGCAAGAACTCGACAAACAACTCCGCGCCCTGCGATTGCAGGCATCGAAGGCCCAGCGTTACCAAGAATACACGGCGGAACTCCGGGGCCTCCGCGTCGGGTTGGCCGCGCAGGAATTCCGGGAACTGACCGCGACACTCGACCGGCAGTCCGGGGTGCTCGCCGAATTGCGGGCGGAAGTCGCGGAAGCGACCGGGGCCAGTGCCGCGCGCGAAGGGCGGATTCAACAACTCGAGCGCACGCTGGCCCGCACCGAAGCCGAACTGCGGGGGCACGGAACCGAACTCGCCGGAGCCGAGCAAACCATCGGGGCGCAGGAAGCGACCGCGAAATTCGAACGCGTGCAAGAAGCGAATCTCGAAAGCGAACTCCGGCGACTGGGTGCCAAGCAGGTCGATCTGGCCCGCCGGCAGCAATCGCTCGAAGTCCAAGTTCAACACGCCGCGGCGGAATTGGCGGAGTGCGAACTGCGCACGGCCGACGAACGGACTCGGGCCGAAGACGCGACGCGCTCGCTGTCCGAAGTCCAAGCGCGGATCGCCGCGCTGTCGCGGGAGAGCCAGACCGATCGCCAGCGGCAGTACGAATGGATCGCAAAAGCGGCTAAGTTGCAAGGCGACACCGAAACCCTGCGCAACGATACCGAGCGCCTGCTGCGCGAGCTCAATCGCAAGAAAGCGGAAGCGGAACGGATCGCCCAGCAGCACGACGCGCTCGAATCGGTGCTGGTCGATTTGTCGCGCACCGATGCCGACGTGAAGCAAAAATTGGCCGGGGCGAACGAGAACCTCGCGGAGCACGCCCGGGTTCAAGGCGAACTGCGTCGGAAGGCCGACGCCCTGCAGCACGAGTTGGAATCGCGGCGCGAAGCCCGCAGCGCGCTCGGCGGGCGGCTCGAAGTCCTCGAATCGCTCGAGCGCAGCCAAGAGGGCTTCGGCGCGGGGGTGCGGGAAGTGCTGCTGCAACTCGGTGCGGGAAGTCCGGCGCTCGCCGGTATCGTCGGCTTGATCGCCGATCTGCTCTCGGTTTCGCCGCGGGCCGCGCCGCTCGTCGATCTCGTCCTCGGCGATGCGACGCAGCGATTCCTAGTCCGCAACGCCTCGGACATCGACGCGCTGGCGGCCGCCTTGCCGGGGCTGCCGGGCCGCGTCGGCTTCGTGCCGCTCTTGCGTACGCCAATCGCCGTCCACCCGTTGTCATTGGCCCGGGCAGTCGTTTGCGAATCGCCCGAACTGGCTTCCCTTCCGCAGCAACTGCTCGGTCAGGTTCTCCTCGTCGACGATTTGCCCACGGCGCGGAATGTCGCCTGGGACAACCCCGGCTACCGCGTGCTGACCCGCGTCGGCGAACTCCTCGAACCGGACGGCACCCTCGGCATCGGCCCGCCGCTGTCATCGACCGGTCTGCTGTCGCGCAAAAGCGAACTCAAAGAACTCCTCGCGGTTCTCGCCGAGCACGAGCGGATCATCCGAGACTTGGAATCGGAGCAAGCGGCCTACCGGCGCCGGGCCGAGTCGCTGGAGGCGCCGATCCACGCGCTCGAAACCGAAATCCGCGCCCTCGGCGGCGAGGCGGGAACCCTGCGCGATCAACTCCGCGATCAGCGCCGCGTCCAACAGCAACTGGCCGAAATGCGGGATCTCATCCACCAAGAAAGCGGGCAGTTGAGTCGGGAACAGTCCGAGATTCACGCGGCGTTCGAGCAATCGCGTGCCGATTGGCGCCGAGCCGAAGAATCGGCCGCGAGCATCCGGCAGAAGCTGGCCGACGCGGAACAAGAACTCGCCGAAGCCCAGCGCGACCGCGACCGGAAACAGGCCGAGCACGTCTCGGTTCAAGTCGCCCTCAGCCGGGCGGAAGAGCAATTGGTGGCGATGCGGTTCCGCCGCGACGAGTGGGAGAGCGACCGCGCGCAACACCGGCGGGAACTCGCCGAGGCCATCGCGATGGATCGCGACATCGCGGCGAAGCTCGGGCAGGGCCGACTGGCGATTCTCCGCGCCGGCGCCACCGCCGCGACGGCGTATACCGACAAAGAAGCCGCGGAGCTCATGGTGCGACGGTCGTCGCGACAGCGGGACGACCTGCGTGCGGAGCGCGACGCGTTGCAAACGGAGTTGAAGCGATACCGCGATTCGTGGTCCGTGCAACGGGACCGCGCCCACGCCCACGAGATGGTCGTACAGGATCTGACCTTCCGCCGGAACAGCGTCGCAGATCGCATCCGCGATGATTACCAAATCGAGTTGGCCGAGTCTACGACACCGGCCAACCCGGACGAGCCGATCCCGCTGGCGCCGGCCGACGCGGACGCCGCGCAAGAACAGATCGACGAGTTGAAGCGGAAGGTCGCCAAGCTCGGCAGCGTCAACCTCGAAGCGGTCGATGAACTATCCGGGCTTGAGAAACGCGAGTTGGATCTGCGCGGTCAACACGACGACCTCGCCGAAAGCGCCGGGAAATTGCGGGAGATCATCGGCCAAATCGACCGCGACAGCCGGAAGTTGTTCGCGGAAACGCTCGGGCTCGTGCGCGGGCATTTCCAAGATCTCTTCCGCAAGCTCTTCGGCGGTGGTATGGCCGACATCGTGCTCGAAGACGAAACCAACCCGCTCGAGAGCGGCATCGAAGTCACCGCACGCCCGCCCGGCAAGGAGCTTCGCAATCTCTCCCTACTCAGCGGCGGCGAGCGCACGCTGACGGCCATCGCGCTGTTGCTGGCGATATTCCGCAGTCGGCCGAGCCCCTTCTGCATCCTCGACGAAGTCGACGCCGCGCTCGACGAAGCCAACACCGCCCGCTTGGCCCACGCTCTACGCGAGTTTTTGGATCGCTCGCAGTTCATCATCATCACGCACAAGAAGCGAACGATGGCATCGGCCGATGTCCTCTACGGCATCACGATGCAAGAGAGCGGCGTATCGAAACAAGTCGCGGTGCGGTTCGAAGATTACGCCGAGGAAGCCGCGGCCGCGTGATTCAGCAACAGCCCGACGTACCGCAGCCGCCTTTCGGCTTGGCCGCCGCGGCCGTCGCCGACACCGGTATGCCGCAGCGATCCGGCGCCAAGCAATCGGTGTGCTTCGTTCCCAACGTTAGCAGAACGCCGCTCGGCGTGAGTTCGATTCCGCCCAGCGGGTACTGCGAGATCACCCCGGCTTCGTATTCGATTTCCACCGGCAGATCGTCGTCCTTCAAGATCGGCGCGGCCAGGTCGAGGATCATCGCCAATCTGCCCGTCGTCAGCCGGTGATCGGTATCGGCCGCGACCCAAGCCTGCAACACGCACGCGGTTGTTTCCCGGGCCGTGCCGCCGCAATCGACAAACTGCTTGTGAACGCGGCCGACTTCGGTCACATGGAAGTGCGCCGGCACGAAGTCGCCATCGGGCAGCATGATGTGCAGCGCGGCGTTCGGGTCGCGGGTCAGTGCCCGGCGGAAGGAAGACAAGTTCATGGATGGAGCCCGGAGTTTCTATCGTGGTACGGGCGTATCTTACGCAACTGCTGTGCGGTTGCGCCGGGGTACCGAGGGTGCGGCAAATCTTTCCGTCTTCGATTCGCTGGATTTGCCCATCGGAGCGGCGAGCGCAATCGGGTCGCTCGCGCTCGCCGCTCCTATTTTTCAGGAAGTGCCGAAATCGATGCGTTCGTGACGCGCGACATCAGCTCGGGTCGTCAATGGTTCGAGTTTCGGCACGCCCTTTGAGCCAACTTTAGATTTTAGGTTTCGGTCATTCTGCATACCCCCCCTGCTGAAAGCAGCGAAAGCAGCGAAAGCGAAAGCTAAATCGCATGGCCGACCGTTGTGCTGGCCCACCAATGGTTTAGGAACGATTCTTAAAGTTTATTCGCGCTGAGCTGTTTTCGTAGGTTGCGCTCTGAGTGAGCCGTTCCCGTGCCGGATTCTCACCACCCTTACCGGGTTTGCGCATTTTCCCCGCGTTGCGCAAAAACGAGGGAGGCTGCACAAGAACTTGAGGAAAGGAAGAGTTTTAGCCGAATAGAGTTATCGCTAGTCGATGGTCGGAGACTGCTCGTCGATGATGAGTACTGGGCAACGAGTCTCTTCCCAAAGCTCGGTGCCAACTTTTCTTAGTCCTGCGGTGAACCACAGCACGCCCAATGTGGGAAAATGTTTTAGCGATCCTCTGCTGACAATTCGGTGTGACCGTTTGGAAAATGAAAACCGCCCCTCATCAATCACAAAAGGGGCTTCTACGTCTGCGCCAGGAATTAGGATTGAAATCTGGAACTCGTATTCCTCTCCAGTATGTTCAGCAGGCAACAAGATCCATGAAGCCGTCACTTGCGTTGGCAACGAATGTCGGGCGCTTTTCCGAGTGCTTTTATCGGCTTTGGCTGTAGTCTCTACTTTGATCAACTCGTGAATGTGAAAGACGCTCATCTGCTCAGTCTTAGAATCTTCACTCCCAGACATTGAGCAAATGAGGTACGATGGCAGTGGCATAATCATCTCCCAGTATATTGATAACCGGAGGTTGCGTGTCCCAGAATTGACGTAGACCAATCAGGAACGGCGACCTCCTCAGCATCATCATCCAAGTCGTCGTCTTCCAGAATGAAGAGGCATGAGGCTTCACGGAAGGGTATGCCCCTACCAAGACGCCGGTCGTCTTCATAACGCGGTGGACGACCAGAAGGGAGCCAACTGAGCCGGTTTTGGCGTCTGGCCAAAGGATGGTTGAAGAATTGTCGCATCGCGAGGTCGCAATGCTTTTGTTGAATCTGCGCGCCAGTTTCCCACCGGCTTACGGTGGCCGCGGCGAACCCCAGTTCGTCAGCAAATTCCTTTTGGCTAAATCTTAGGTTTTCTCGTTGCAAGCGAATGAGACTTGGCGAGAGAAGGTTGGCTTGTCTACGAATCTCATCTGCGATCCTGAGTTCCGATTCGTCCGGAAGGGTAGGCGAGGATTCGCAAGTCTCAGTCTGACACTTGTAAATCCGCAAGTCGGGAATATCAATTGAGTACGAAAGCCCATCGTGCTTTGCATCGGTTTGATACCGCGCAACGACAAGTTTTTTGCTCTTTTTTCCGCATTCTGCGCATTTGATCAACTGTCGCATAGTAACTTCCTGCTTAGCAAATGGCGCTAATACGAAGAAGGATGCACTCCAACTATATGAGCCTCTGGACAATCCGGGTCATCGTCCTCGATAACCAGTTTCATGAAAACGGACACAAACAAACCAACTACCGGGAAACTGATCTGGAAGTAGTAATCAAACTTTCGCTTGCCTACCCACACTTCATCGGTTTCGGCTCGTACCGTGATCCGACCACCAGCCTTTATGTAGGCAACCGCTAGTTCTTTGATTGAAGGCGGTTGCATGCCTTGGAAACGATCATCGTCACGCACTTTCGCAGATACGCGGTCGCTCTCCCACTCTATAAAGCCATCTGTGGCAGCCTTCCTCAGAAGCCGGAGCAGCCTCGCTCCTTCTTCCTCTTCAGCTTTCGCGCTTCCCATTTAAGGTATCCCATTATTTTAACGTCGAATTGACGTATGTCAAGTATACTAGTATAAAAGACTCAACGCGTTTGCCAATAAACACTTGCGACTCAAGCTGTCAAGGAAACCGCTAAATCACAGAAGCGAAGCTTTCCAAGACCAAATAGGCTCCAATTCACGGGAAAGTGAAAAATTGTGGGAGAATCGTCAACACCTTTACCAACGATTTTCCCCGCACGCTAGGCTAGAGGTGTGTAGTCTTGTGGCGAACAATAACTGCAAGACTTACTAGATAAACGACTTGCGCCGTTGTAAAAAATACAAGTCGAGCATCTTAGTTTGGGCGTGCGGCAATCCATCCCCGCTAGAGTCTGGCATCCAAAAAGGAGAGCCAGCAATCAACTTCCGAGAACAACCCGGTCAGACAGGCCAGGAGTTTACCGAGGGATGAGGGGCGGAGTAGGCTGACTCACCGTATCGCCCCCTGATAATCTAGGCATCTATTCTGCTCCACAAAAAGCCTATTGTGCGATACCGTCTTCTGGCCAATTTCAGGGCGAATTCCCTTTCCTTTCGAGTTCCCTCAGGCCCATGTTCCGGGTTTGGGAGATTGGCAGCCCACCGGACGTTCCCGTCCTGCACATTTTCTCCATCAGCTGCACAAAAACCCGGCCCAATCAGGGGGTTAATGCGCAAGGCCACCCGTACCGGACTCGGAATTGACACCCGCTTCCGAATCGTGCTAGTTTCCAGATTCTGAGAGCCGCCCGCACGGAAGCGGGCTCGGCCGTGGTCCCGACCGGGGATTCCGAATGCTTCGCCAAGTGCAGGATGCACCCGCCCTCCCGCTGTCCCACGCGGGGACTTTCCGCGAACGCGCCGCCGAAACGCTGGTCTCCGTTTGCATCGCCAATTGGAATTGCCGGGAGATGCTGCGCGCCTGCTTGGTATCGCTGCTCGAGCAAGAGCAGGGCGTCGCACTCGAAGTGATCGTCGTCGACAACGCCTCCGTCGACGGGGCCGCCGATATGGTCGCCGCCGAATTCCCGGATGTCGTGCTGGTGCGCAATCGAGAGAACGTCGGCTTCAGCAAAGCCAATAACCAAGCCGCCCGGCTCGCCCGCGGCAACTACCTCTTCTTCTTGAACAACGACACCGAAGTGCCGCCGCACGCCCTCGTCGAGTTCGTCGAATACGCCGAGGCTAACCCGGACGTGTCGATGATCGGCCCGCGGTTGCTCGGGGCGGACGGAGTCCCGCAGATTTCCTACCGCACGAAACCGACGCTCGGTGCACTCTTTCACCGCATCAGCCTGCTCCGCTGGACGCGGCTCTTCCGCCCGGCCTACTACCGCTACCGCCGCGAAACCTTCGACCCGCGCGCGGTGCGCCCGGTCGAGGTGCTGATGGGTGCGGCCGTGTTCCTGCCCCGCTCGGCCTTCGAGCGATCCGGCTGCTGGGACGAGCGCTACCGCTTCGGCGGCGAAGACCTCGATCTCTCGACGCAAGCCGGCCGACACGGCGACGTCGTCTTCTTCAGCGCTGTCGAAATCCTGCATTACGGCCGCGTGTCGAGCCGGGCGAACATCGGTTTCTCGCAACCGAACGTGGCTATCGGTTACGTACACTACTTCCGCAAAGCGGGCGTCGGCCGCGGCGCCCTGTTCGCCTACAAGCTCCTCGTGACCATCGACACTCCGGTGCAATTGGTCGAGAAGAGCCTGCAAACGGCGGTGCGGTATTTCACCGGTCGCCGCGACAAAGCCAAAAAGAGTTGGCTCACGGTCCAGGGCCTGTGGAAATTCCTGCGCAGTGAACTGCCGCGATTCTGGATGGCCTGACCTCGCGAAATCATTCCATAATTCAGGTGGAATTCTAAACCGCAACGACTCACGTCGAATTCTGCCGTTCGTCGACCCTTGCGAAATGATTTCGACCCGCTCGTGGTTGTTGCTATTTCTTCTTGCGTTCCACGGGCAGGTCGCCCGGCGTCGCGCCGCGGATCAACCCGGACGGTGTGCCGTCGGTGCGGAAGTCGGCCAAGTTGACGGGGCTGGCGTTGTCGATCTTCGCCGGCTTGCTGAAGAGCGCCACTTCCTCGTGGGAATTCAGCTTCGGCTTGCCGAGCGTCAGGGCCAGCTTCACCTTCTGCTGCGGCCATTCGAGCGTGACTTCCGTCGGAACTTGCACGGTGGTCCGTTGGCCCGTCACCGAGTCGATGCCGGCATCGAGCACGGCGACTTTGTGAATCTCGGCGACCAAGTTCCGCTGCAAGCCGGTCTTGGTCTGCGCGAGGATCATGTGCTTGCGGACTTGCGGTTGAGTTCCTTCCGCATTTTCGCCGGCGAATTCGGTCACCTTCATGACCTTCTGTCCGGCGGCGTTCGTGTCTTCCCATTTGAGGTAATACGCACGATCCTTTTCGGAAATCTCGACTTCGTAAAGTTTCTTCGGGTCGTAGGTCGCCATGCCGAGGGCTTGCATGATCCAATCCGGCTCGAAGGGCACGGGCAAGTCGTCTTGTACCTTCGGGAAGTCGGCGTGGGTGCAGAACAGGTACGTCGGCTTCGGTTGCTTGACGTACATCCAGAATTCTTGGGCGTTCGAGCCGATGTCGAGTTGATCGCCGCCGAGGGCGAAGCCCGATTGCATGCGGAAGTTCTTCGGCTTCTGGGCGACCATCAAGCCGCTGCGGAGCGCCGGCACCCACGGCTGGCCGGGGATCGTCGCTTTCAAGCCGACGTCGTCGTAGCGGACGGTTTGGATGAACCCCGATTGCCGGTTCAAGTACGACACGAACTCGTCGGCCTTCTTGGGCTTGAGCGCGCCGTTTCCGCCCTTGTTCGGGTCGGGGCGCAGTTTGTCGAGCCATGTGCACCCGGCGAGGGTGCCGAGGGCCGCGGCGATGACCAGCGGAGGAATGATTCGTCGCATAGGGGTCATTCCCAGCCGAGGACTTGGAACACTTCGTCTTGCACCGCGGTGATCTGCTCTTCGGTCAACCGCGGGTCGGCCACTTCGAGGCGTTGGCCGGTGCGGATGTCCCGCAGAATCAAGACGTCGGCGCCGTCCGGTTTGCGCTGGGCGTCTTCGAATTTCAACTTCTTGCGGCGCATCAGCAGCAGCGCCACCACAAACCGGAATTGCAGTCGATTCGGCTCGGTCGCCGCGCTCAGGTGGTCGAAGCAGTCGAGCAAGAGCTTATCGTTGAATGTCGGCTTCCGGGCGGCCTTGGCTGTCGGAATTCGCCCGGCCCAGAATGCTACGGCACCGGGCAAGGGGCCGCACCAAGCATCGGCGGCATAATCCTTCCGCACGAACTTACCGGCTTCGTCGAACAAGACTCCGTAAACCCGCTCGCCGGGGATCAGTTCCCGCCCCGTGGCAGCGCAGATGCGGACGGAAGCTGGAACTTCCATAGTCACTTCAGAATCGCGTCGAGTTCCCGCTTCACCAAGAATCCCGTCTCCGGGCCGACGCCGGCGTCGAAGGTCCACTTCAAGTTCCCGGTCGATTCGAGCAGGAAAAACTGGGGGAAGGTCGTCACGCGGTACTCGTCGCGGATGTCGAAGCCGTCGTAGATCGGCACCTTCAGTTTCAATTCTTCGCGCTGTTTCGAGGCCGCCGCGGCGTTGGAACCGATGGCCAACGGCACGATGGAGACTTTGTCGCCGAAGTGCTGGTGCAGCGCTTCGGCGAACAGCAAGGTGTCTTGGGAGGTCGCCGAACCGGGTTTGAAGAAGATGGCGACGGTCGGTTTCGATTTATTCGCCGAGAGCCGGAACCGTCCGGTTGGGCGATCGACGTCCGCCACGACGAAATCGGGGGCGGGGTAACCGATGCGCAGCACGGCCGGTTCGGCGGGCTGAATGCGGATGGCAGTGAGGACTGGCGGCGCCACGTTCGCCGATGCGCCGGCCGCGGCGTTGCGACACGATTCCAGCACCGGGCGGAAGGTGCCGCCGTTGGGGTGATCGTCGAGGTAGCGCTGGATGGTCTCGGATCGCAAGCGATCTTCGGTCCAAGTGCGCCGCACCGAGCGCCCGGCACTCCCGAAACTCCACGCTTGTTCGATCTCTTTGCGCATGTCGGTGTAGCGCGGCCCGAGGTAGCGGTTGGTTTGCTGCAGTTCGTATTTCACGCCGATGCGGGCGACGATGTCGCGGCCGAGCCGGCGGGAGATGTCCCGTTGGACGACGCTGGCGAAGCCGGTTTCTGGGGAAGCGAGGATCGATTCGGAGCGGTACCACCCTTCGGGTGTGCTATTCGGTTGATCCCAACCGGTCGATTTTTGGAGGGCGGTCACTTCGATGCATCGACTGCCGTTCCACGTCGACTCGGCTTTGGCGTTCCACACGGTCGGCGGGCGGACGGGGTCGGCGACGGCCCAATTCCCGCCGACTTTCGCGCCTTCCAACGGCAACGGCACAAAGAAGCCGAGTTCGTGAGGGGATACGGAATCGAGCGGTGACGCCGGTACGGCGGATCGTTTGGCCTTGGCGAAGGTCAGCGGCGGCGGGCCGAGCGGTTCGAGAATTTGCGTGCGGCCTTGCGAATCGACGCGGATCAGTTGCAACTGGGCCGTGGTGGCGTCCCGATTGTTCGCCGGGCCGGAGCCCGAAACGATCCGGACGGCACTGGCGACTTTGTCATCGTTTTGAATCGTGAGGGCCGTCATCACGGCGCAATCGGCAGAATCGGCGTCGGCTTCGAGCACAAAGACCCGCACTTCGAGGAGGTGTTTCTTTTTGAAGCGATTGTCGGGTCGGTCGCTCGTCTCGTGGATTTCCCCGCTGTAGACCAATTCATCGCCGCGTTGGAGTTTGGGCGCGGCGACGGCCAACCCCGGCGGTGCGGAGGGGCAGCAACTCAGGCAGAGGAGGGCGAAACCGACCGACACCATGCGGGCCTCGGCGTCTGAACCGGAAAGACCGAACGGGGTATATAGCCATTCGGCCCTCGGCCGCAACGCCATTTTCAACGGTCGATGCGGTAAAACCGGCAATCCGGGGGAGTTTGCAAAACGAAATGACACAGTAGCCCGGTTTCGGCGGCACCGTTGTCCGATAAGGTGACAATTGCGGGATTTGCGCCGCGAGTCCTATCGGGAGGGATGTTGATGTCCGATGTTGCACTGCGCCGCTCGATTCCTCGGCTACTCGAACTCGATGCCCGCATCGTGCCGAGTTTCACCCCGCTGGCCGACTTCACGACGGGTGTCGTTTCCACGGTCGCCGCGGTGAGCGCCGATTTCAACGGCGACGGGTTGGACGACATCGCCGTCAACAACTTTAACGGCGGGACCCTGGGCGCGCCGTTTATCGCGGTGCTGCTCAGCAATGGCGACGGGCAATTCACCCAAAGCGACGCATTGGACGGCGACACGACCACTTCGCCGACATCGTTGATCACGGCCGATTTCAACGGCGATGGCATCCCCGATTTGGTCTCGGGCAGCGAAACCTCGCTCACGCTGCGGGTCTACACGGGCAACGGCGACGGCACCTTCACGCAGACGTTCATCGATCCGGCCGGAACGGTCGGCTTGGGCTCCGGCGACTTCAATGCCGACGGCCATACGGACATCATCGCCCTGCAAGGGGGCGGTGCTACCTACCGCGTTTACCTCAACAATGCCTCGGGGGGATTCGTTCCCCAGCCGGCGGTCGCCGCCGCGTTCTTCGACCAGCGCATCCTGGCGGGCGACCTCGACAACGACGGCTTGCTCGATTTCGTATCGGTCGATTTCGGCGGGGTCATCGTCGCGCACCTCGGCAACGGCGATGGCACCTTCGACGCCCCCGTCACCACGAATGCGTCGGCCAACATCGGCGACTTCGCGCTCGGCCAATTCGATGCCGACGGCGTCTTGGACTTGATCACGACCGAAGGCGGCAATCTGGTTCGGCACAGCGGCTTGGGCAACGGGCAATTCAATGCGGCGGGCGTTGCGTTCTTCCCGGTCAACTCCTTCGGCATCCGCCTCGCCAGCACCGACTTCGATTCCGACGGTCGGCCAGATATCGTCGCCACCGACGTGGGGAATGAAGCGAACGTACTCTATTCGAACGGCGATGGCACCTTCACGGCCGACACCCGCAATCCGTTCTCGTACACCTCGTTCGGCAGCGATCTGATCACCGGCGATTTCGACGGCGATTCCCACCCCGATTTCGCCGTAATCGGCAACGCCGTCGGCAAAGTCTTTTTGAACGACCTGCCCGACAGCACCATCACGACGTTGACGGCCGCGCCGGTCACGTCGTTCGTGGGTAGACCCGTGACCTTAACTGCGACGGTCGTCCCGGCGTTCCCCGGCCACGACACGCCGACGGGCACCGTGACCTTCACCGCCGGCGCGGCCGTCCTCGGCACGGCGAGCCTCGTCAACGGCGTCGGCAGCATCACGATCTCGACCCTGCCCGCCGGCATCTACTCGGTGATCGCGACCTACTCCGGCGCCGCCGCCGTCACCGACATCAACGGCTTCGTGTTGCCGCGCCAAGCGGCGCTGCTCGCGAGCCAATCCGCGCCGAGCCGGGTGATCGTACGAAATTTCGATGCACCCGAATTCGCCTCCGGCTCGGACAACGGTTCCGTCATCTGCTACCACGACGCAACCGCGCAGCAATTCAGCGGGTTCGACAACTTCGGCGGGCCGTTTACGGGCGTCCGGCCCGCGGTGGGGGACTTCAACGGCGACGGCGTGTTGGACATCGTCGTCGGCAGCAGCCCCGGTATCGTCGCCCAAGTTTCGGTGGTCGATCGCATCACGGGCCAGGTGCTCCATACATTCCAGCCCTTCGACGGATTCAGGGGTGGCCTCTTCGTGGCCTCCGCCGATTTCAACCTCGACGGCATCGCCGACTTAGCCATCGGCACCGACGCCGGCGCGACGCCCCACGTCAAGATCTTCTTGACGCTCGGGGGAACGCTCGTCGAAGCGGCCAGTTTCTACGCCTTCGGCGAAGGTTTCCGGGGCGGTGTGCGGGTCGCGACCGGGGATATCAACGGCGACGGCACACCCGATCTGATCGTCGGGGCCGGGGCCGGGGCGGGGCCGGCGGTCGCCGTGTTCGACGGGAACGATTTGATCCTCGGCGTCGGCCGGCGCTTGGTCAACGACTTCTTCGCCTACGACCCCGCGTTCCGGGGCGGCGTCTACGTCGCGGCGGGGGATGTCGACGGCGACGGCTTCGCCGACATCATCACGGGGGCCGGGCTCGGATCGCCGCACATCACCGTGTTCAGCGGGTTGTCGCTGCTCTTGGAAAATCCGACGCCGATCGCCAGCTTCTTCGCGGCGCCGCAGTCGAACCAAGGCGGCATCCGCGTCGCGGCCCGTGACCTGGACAGCGACGGTTTGACGGACGTCATCGCCGGCGCCGGCGTCGGCAACGGTTCCACCGTGTGGATATTCTCCGGTGCGACGCTGGCCCAATTCGGCATCGCCGAGGCGACATCCGCCGAGGATATGTTCCCCGGA
>JBBRUN010000030.1:0-19465 GCA_038247765.1 Gemmatales bacterium
GAATTCCCAGCAGATGCGGATGTTCCGCTGGGCCGCGAGCTTGCTGCAAAGGTCGAAGGCTTTAACCGCGCGATCGAAGGCGAGTTCGTTGGTGACGGTGCCATTCTGCACGACCGTGATCGGTTCGACCGTATCGACGCGGATGCAGTCGATGCCCAAATCGTCGGCGAACAGGACGTTCTTGGCGAACGCCGCGATGAACGGGCCGCTGTCTTCGACCGTCAGCAGTTTCTGGCTCCACAGGTCTGCGGCGAGCGCCGAGAATTTCAGCCCGTGGTCGGCGACTTCTTTCTTCAACTTCGCCCGGCCCTCTTTGGTGGGGTAGGTATCCGGGCCAGGGTGCGGGTTGAAGCCGCCGAGTTCGACGCCGTCGTAGCCGAGGTCTTGGAGTTTGTGGAGGATCGTGTGGAAATCGTTCGTCGGCACTTCTTGGTTGAAGATGTAGGCCCAAGTGCCGATGGAAATTCGCGCTTTGGACATCGGGTCGCCTCGCGGGGGGAAAGGGGCAAGCAGGGTACTGCCCTTGTTGTATGCCACCCGCCCAGGAGTTGGAGTCCATCGCAAAATTGGGCGTGACCTCGACGTCGAAACTCCGCGACACTCTTTTGGCTACCGGGTGCTGATGACCAGCATCGGCACCTTGCGCTTCTCTTTCTTGAAGGTCAGCCCGGTCTGCTCGGATACGTTCTTCAGCACCTTCTCCGAATTGCTGTCGGTATACGAACGACGTTCCCCCCATTGGTGGGTCCAATCGAACTCCGGCTTCTCGGGCGGGGTATCATCAACCCAGAGTACATGCGTTGCCAACTGGGCTTGCAGGAAGGTCAAGAATCGCTTCGCGTTGCCGGTCTCGTGGTCGTGGTCCGGTTTCGGGTATGGGCGGCCGGCGAGACTGTGAGCGAACGTCTTCTTGTCGACGTTGGCTTCGTCCACGTACACGTCCACTTGTTTCGCCTTCCGCCAGGCGCGAGGTTTGATGTTCACTTTGCCGCTCACCACCCAGACTTCCTGTTCCACGTCCTTCCACTCGATGCGGAATTTCGCCTTTAAGTGCTCGTCGAAAGCCTTGTCGAGGGCCGGAATCAGTTTGTCGAGCGGGGCATCTGCGCGGAGGACGAGATCGGGGTTATCCAACTGCATAATGCGGTTGTCGAACTTCATGAACGCTGCCGGTGACCACGTCACTTCAAATCCCTGGATGATTCCGGCGGAACTCAGGTAATCGTCGAACCTCACACCGAGGCAGTTCTCCCGTTGAGGCTTGACTTCTGTGAAACCGGCATCGACCCGATACGCGGTCCGCCGCTTCCCATTTGCGTCCACATCGAACGCGAAACAGTTCCTCTCTTGAGCCTCCGTCAAGGCCTCTTCGATGTCGGCGGGCTTGATCTTATACTCGGTCACGAGCCAATCTCGGATGAACTCCTTGCGGCAGTCGGGCTGCTCGGCTCGGGGGATGATCTTCACCAGTTCGCCTTCCTCCAGCGAGTAGAGCTTGTCGAAGTCCAGCTTCCACTTCGGCTTCGGAGGCACCGGCGCGTTCCGGCGCACATGAACCTTCGGAGCAGTCGGATCCGGGGTCGGTTCCGGTGCGGCCAGCAGGAGCCCGCCGAAGGCGGCCGTCAACAGACCGGCGACCAGCAGCATCGGCCATTTCGTTGTAAGTCGCATGGTCATTTCTCTCAGTGTGGAATGGATCAACAGCGCGATGGACTCCGGCACGCTTCCCGAGGCCGCCGATGCAATGGTCGCGGCCACGGCGGACGCCGGGGCCGAAGTCGCAGCACCCAACGTTGCCAGCGCGAGCGCCGGTGCGGCGATGCCCCGGCCCTGCAACGCGGCGGCCAATCGCTTCCGACCCCGGTGCAGTCGGGTCGAAAGCGTCCCTTCGTTCCAGCCCAGCCGGATCGCGGCATCGGCCCGGCTCAAACCGTCGAGGTCGCACAAGATTACCGCGAGCCGATAATTCTCCGGGAGGCGGTCGAGTTCCTCGCCGACCGCTCTCCACAAATCTGCGTCGGGCGGATCGGACACACTTGCCGACGGTTTGCGAGTCGCCAAGGCTTCTTTCCGTCGGCGTTGGATGGCCATCGTGCGCGCCTTTTGAGAAACCCGAAACGCCACGCGGTAGAGCCAGCCGCCGACGGTGCCGCGATCTGCGAGCGTGCGGCCGCGGCGGACGAGGATGAGGAACGTGGCTTGAAAGGCATCTTCAGCATCGGCCGCGTTCGATAAAAACCGCCGGCAGACACTCCACACCGTCCGCTGGTGACGGCGGACGATCTCCGCAAACGCCGCTTCGTCGCGGTGGGCGAAGAACTCGGCGAGCAAGCGGTCGTCGGTACGGTCATCCGTCGAAACGGGTGCGGTTCTCAGGAATGCGGCGATGATCGCGGGTCGGGTGGCCAAGGGAAACCTCGGGAGCGGAACACTCCACTACCACCATACTGCCCGCTCAGCGGCGGCGCGTTCACGCTGGAATGGAAAAATTGATTCGACAAGGAATTATTGTGAGGGGCGGGTGCAGTCTTCGGAACCCGACGGAACAATTCGTCGGCCACGACGGGGAAAGGGGAACTGCCACTGTTGTAGTAACTGCTGCCCCGCCTACTATAACTCCCTCCAGAGACACAGGCCCTTTTCCGAGACAGCCCGCATGAAAGTCCACGAATATCAGGCCAAAGAACTGCTGGCGGCGTACGGCGCCCCCATCCCCAAGCACATCGTCTGCAAAACGCCGGACGAAGTCGCGGCCGCGTTCGACATCCTCAGTAACGGCGGCGGGGCGATGGTGAAGGCCCAAGTGCACGCGGGCGGTCGGGGCGCGGGACAGTTGAAGGGCTACGCCGACAAACTCGGCGGCGTGAAGTTCGCGAGCAACCGCGACAAGGCGAAAACCATCGCCGAAGCGATGCTGAAGTACCCGCTCGTGACGCTGCAAACCGGGCCGGAAGGCCAGAAAATCAGCACGTTGATCGTCCAAGCGGATGCGGAGCCGGACAAGGAATTTTACGTCAGCATGGTGCTCGACCGGGCCACGGGTCTGCCGATCTTGATGGCGTCCGCTGCGGGCGGGATGGACATCGAGAAGGTCGCTCACGACACGCCGGAGAAAATCCTCCGCGCGCAAGTGTCGCCGGAGTTGGGGCTGCTGCCGTTCCAAGCCCAAAAGATGGCCTTCGACCTCGGCTTCACCAACGAGCAGATCGCGGCGGTCGTCAAAATCATGATGGCGATCAGCAAGCTCTACTTCGAGAAGGATGCGAGCATCGTCGAGATCAACCCGCTGGCGATCACGAAGAAAGGCGAGGTAATTGTCCTCGATGCGAAGGTCGATTTCGACGACAACGCCGGCTTCCGCCATAAGGACTTGGCCCCGCTGCGTGACGAAGCCGAAGAGAACCCGACCGAGATCCGGGCGGGCAAAGCGAACCTCAACTACATCCAACTCGATGGCACTATCGGCTGCTTGGTCAACGGGGCCGGGCTGGCAATGGCGACGATGGACATCGTCAAGCACCACGGCGGCGAACCGGCGAACTTCCTCGACGTCGGCGGCGGCGTCACGGCCGAGAACGCGGTCGAAGCCTTCCGCATCATCCTGAGCGACTCCGGCGTGAAGGCGATCTTCGTCAACGTCTTCGGCGGCATCGCGAGCTGCGCTCGCATCGCCGATGCATTGGTGAAGGCCGGCCGCGAGGTCGGCTTCAAGATTCCCGTGGTCGTGAGGTTGGAAGGGAACGAAGTCGAGAAGGCCCGCGAGATTCTGAACGGCGTGAAAGCGGAGTTGCCGGCGATCCGAGTCGCGGCGGGGCTGACGGAAGCGGCGAAACTGGTGGTGGAATTGGCGAAGTGAATAAGGACGGAGGTTTACGATGAGTGCGATTCTCGCCACTAGGCCTGCGCTATCGACGGAGGAATTCGCCGAGTGGGCAAACCTCCCGCAAAACTCCGAGACGTTGTACGAACTCGACGAAGGGAGAGTGGTTCCTATGCCTTCTCCGGGAGAACGACACGGGCTGGTGTGCGCTTGGATAACCTACCTGCTCTGGCAATACGCGATTCGACAAGGCACCGATCGCGTCCTGAGCAACGATACCGGCGTGATACTCGCTAAGAAATTGGGAATCGTCCGCGGTCCCGATGTGATGTACCTCGCCGGGACGCGCACCATCGGAGACGTCGGAATCGGTCACGTCGATGAAATCCCGAAAGCCGTCGTCGAAGTGATTTCACCCTCGGACAAGTTCAGCGCGATCTTGCGGCGGGTCGAACAATACCTCAAGCGGGGAGTTGGTCTCGTTTGGGTCGTCGATCCCGAAGATCGAATCGTCCACGAGTTCCGCCCCACCGAACTCCCCAAGATCCTCGGCGAATCCGACGACCTACTCGGGGGTGTCGCGTTGCCGACCTTCGCGTGCAAAGTCTCCGACTTCTTCGGTTGGCCGATTCAAAATCCTCCCAAAGATGCGGAGTGACAGCATGGTAAGCCAATCCCAGATTCTGGCCGAGCCGATGACGGCGGAGGAATTCCTCGAGTGGGGACGGCGTCCCGAGAATGCGGAAGGTCTGCACGAACTCGAAGACGGGAGGATCATCGAAATGCCACCCCCAATGCATTTGCATGGAACCGTCTGCGCTCTGGTTGCCTATTTCCTGAGCGGGTACTTCTTGAACCGGGGCGGGTACATCTTGACGAACGACACCGGGTTGATCGTCGAAAGGCGGCCCGATACCGTCCGCGGCCCGGATGTGATGGCGTTCCTCACGCGGCCCGTATTCGGCGACATCAGAGCGGCCTACCTTGAGGGCATCCCGGATCTGATCGTCGAAGTTCTAGCGCCGACGGATCGGCCCGGGAAGACTGATCGACGCGTCCAGCAGTATCTCAAACACGGCGTTCCCCTCGTGTGGGTCATCGACCCCGAGGATCGGAACATCCTCGTCTGCACGCAAAGCGATTCGTCCAAAACCCTCGACGAAACGGACGACCTCACCGGGGACGGCATCCTCCCCGACTTCAGTTGCAAAGTGGCCGCATTCTTCTCTTGGCCGGCGCCTTCCACACCCAACCCATGAGACCGACCATGCGTCCGATCCGAATTGCGTTCTTCGCCGTCGCAGCGGCGATCCTGATCACCGGCATCGGCTGCGGAAAGAAAGATTCCGCGCCGACCACCAAAGACAGTAAGCCGAAGGACTCGCCCACGCTCCCGACGACGCCGGCCAATACCGGAGAGTCGAACGGCGCGGCACTGAAAGCGGCCACCGACTTCGTGAAGGCCGTGCAAGAGGGCAAAGCGACCTCGGCGAGCTTATCCCTCGCGTTCAAAAAAATCATCGCCCCCGCAGAACTCGATGCCGACAAAGCCGCAGGTTTCTCCGAAAGCGGCGCGCAAGCTTGGTTGAGCGCGGCGAAGGCCACAGCGAAGGCGGAGGGCTTGAAGGTCCACCTCGCCACGGCGGATTATGCCATCCTGAGTTCCGTCGGGAACAAGCCAGGGCGGGTCTTCTTGCGACTTGCGAAAGTCGGTACGTCTTGGCTCGTCGATCATGCCCGCTTCAACGCCCGAAGCACCATCGAAGTCGCCTCGGCCGCGACACTCGCCGCGGCCCTCTTCGTCGAAGCCGTCCTCGCCGGGGACACGCCGGAGATCGAAGCGTTGCTCTCGAAAACGGCCAAAGGCAAACTCGCCCCGCCGCGATTCGACGACGACAAAGTCCAAGGCTTCGATCGGTTGAATCTGAGATCCTCACTCGCGGACCTGTTCCCGGCCGGACTCGGTTTCGCGAATGTCAGCCAAGAGAACGCCGGACTCAAGGCGACCGTGACTTTCACCGTGGCTGGTGCGAACCGCATTTTCGTACTGACACTCGCGGCCGGAGCGACCCCCGGCGAATTCCTGATCGACGACCTCAAGCAGAAGTAGAACCTCCCTCCTTCAACATCGGAATCGGTTTCCATGAGCATCCTCATCGACAAGAACACCCGCGTGATCACGCAGGGGATCACCGGGTCTGCCGGCACGCTGCACACCGACAAATGTCTGGAGTACGGCAGCGCGTTCGTCGGCGGCGTCACCCCCAAAAAAGGGGGCACCACGTGGACCGGCAAAGACTCCGGCAAGAGCCTGCCGGTCTTCAACACGGTCTCCGAAGCCGTCGCCAAAACCGGGGCCAACGCCACGATGATTTTCGTCCCGCCGGGCGGCGCGGCCGATGCCATCATGGAAGCGGCCGATGCGGGCATCGCCATCATCATTTGCATCACCGAAGGCATCCCCGTCCTCGACATGGCCAAGGCCAAGCGCTTCGTTCAAAGCAAGCCGGGCTGCCGGCTCGTCGGCCCGAACTGTCCCGGCGTCATCACACCCGGCCAATGCAAGATCGGCATCATGCCGGGCTACATTCATAAACCCGTGGCAACGGGTGGCACCGGCATCGGCGTCCTTAGCCGCTCCGGGACGCTGACATACGAAGCTGTGTTCCAACTCACGGGTATGGGCCTCGCGCAGACGACCTGCGTCGGCATCGGCGGCGATCCCATCATTGGCACCAACCAAATCGACTGCTTGGAGATGTTCGAAAACGACCCGCAGACCGAAGCGATCTTGATGATCGGCGAGATCGGCGGCACGGCCGAGGAACTCGCAGCGGCCTATGTGGCGAAGCATGTCACGAAGCCGGTGGCGGCGTTCATCGCGGGCAAGACGGCCCCGGCCGGGCGAAGGATGGGCCACGCCGGCGCGATCATCTCCGGCGGCAGCGGCAGTGCGGCGGACAAGATCGCGGCGTTGGAGAAGGCCGGCATCGTCGTCGCCGCGACCCCGGCCGATTTGGGGACCGCCGTGAAGGAAGCCATCGCCCGGAAGAAGTGAAAGATTCGTTTCACGCTTTTAGATGTGTGTGGAAATACCGGAGATCGGACATGAACCACGAACCCGAAGAGAAACGCCGGGAATACACCGAAGCGGAATTGAATTAGTACCGTCGCGAGATGGCGGCGAAGATGACCGCGGCAGAATTGCTGGAGTTTATCAACGACGATCAGCCGAGGTCCCCGCCGGGTAAGTTCGTCGGGAGCTCGCCGAGATGTTCCCAGGGCACTTCCTGCTTCCGGATAAAAAATGACTGCCGATCAGGAGTGAGTGTTCCGCAGCGGGCTCGGGAAAGCAAAGTTGCCGGCTGGCGAATGGAAGAAGCCCGTCACACCGTGACGGGCTTCTGATTGAATTGCTCGTTTCGTTTGCGGGTCGCTTAGTAGCGGCGATTGCCACCACCACCGCCGCCGCCATATCCACCACCGCCACCGCCGCCGCCATATCCACCACCACCACCGCCGCCGCCGCCGTAACCACCACCGCCGCCGCCGCTGCGTGGGCGTTCTTCGCGGGGTTTGGCTTCGTTCACCGTGAGGCGACGGCCTTGGTATTCGGCGTTGTTCACTGCTTCGATCGCAGCGTCAGCCCCGCTCGCCATTTCGACGAACGCGAAGCCCCGCGACCGGCCGGTGTCGCGATCCATTACGATTTGGGCGCTGGTCACGGGCCCGTAGGCCCCGAACAGTGCCATGAGGTCTTCGGACGTCGTCCCGAAGGCCAAGTTCCCCACGTACAACTTCTTGCTCACGAATCACCTTCTGCGACCGAGCATCGGCCGCGACCAGAGAACAGTGGGGACTTAGCAAGTTCGCCAAGCCACCAGACAACAAACACGAAACCGGATATGCGACCCGGGCCGGACCGAAGCAGTCACGTTCGTCGTCTCGGATGGCAACTCCCATCCTGAAAAGAAGCATATCCGAGAATCCGCCCGGTATCCAGCGAAAGAATCCTGAATTTCTCCAAGTTTTTGGACGGGGTGGGAATCGATGTCGTGGGTCGCCCGATTCTGATTCGCAAATGACGCGATTTTGCGCGCTGCCTTCCAATCGGCACGGGATACACGAAGCCGGAGCGAAAGCCGTTGAGTGAGTTCTTCGCCGACCTCCGCCACGCCGGTGGAGATGGCTGGGACGCCATAGAAAACCCTCGAGAATTCCCCGACGCGGCGCTCTAAACCGTGCGAATCAGCTTCGATGCTATGATTCTTATTTGGGCCTCGCTCGACCGCGCGGACACCGGAAGGTTTTCATTTAGCTAGATCGAAGAAATGAACTGCGTTCCGGTCATCAGCACCGTCGCCGTCTCGGAGTATCTGACCGGTGTCGAAGATACAAAGCATGCCGAAGCGCAAAAGATTCTCGAACAACAGTGCGAGATCTGCCCGTTCGATCTGGCGGCGAGCGGAGTCGCCGCGCAGCTTTTCGGTCCTGTGAAAGCCATCGCCCGACAATCCGGTGTTTCTCGAGTCGATATGAAAGCCGTTTTGATGATCGTGGCGACTGCAAAAATCCGACGCGCGCGGAGATTTGACAGCCACGATAACAACGCATTGAAACACGCAAGACTCGCGGGTATGGAAGCTAATCAACTAAACAAACGCGGGAATACCCTCACGACCGAATTCGCCGACCCGGAATGAAATCGCCTCGCGGTCGACCCAATCGCTCAATTCGTAATTCCCGCTACCGTTGTGACTAAGTTCGGATCGACCGCCCATTTCCCGCAAGATCGCTACTACCGCGCCAACGGCGGGGGCGACTCCGGCGTTTTCGATTGACAGGGCGCTCCGACCATTTAGACTTAGTGGTACACCTATAGTACTTATAGGCCCACGTCGCCCGGCTTCCCCGCATCGCATGAGGTTTCACCGATGGCCAAGATCAAATCCAACGGCGGCGGCGGCGAGGGCAAAACGCCGCTCGTCATCGCCTTGGTCTTCTTCGTGCTGGCCACAATCGTGTGCGGCGTGCTCGCATACACCTTCCAAGGCGACATCGCTGCGGCCAAGACCGAAGCCGACACGGCCAAGGAAGAATCGAAGACTGCGCGCAACGAACTTTCCAAAGCGCAAGATACCGTGAGGCTGCACCAAGTCGTCTTGGGCATGGGCACCGAAGATGACCGGCCCAAACTCGCCGCGTCGGCGAATAAAGACTTCTTGAAGGACGAACACGCCAAGATCATCGCCCGCATCAACAACCAACTGCAAACGGCCATCGAAGCGGAAAAAGGCGCGTTCGTCGGCACCGGCCAGAAATTCGATCCTCAACCCGCCAAGTTCTTTTCGTGGCCGTGGCCGAACCAAGGCGAGTTGCTCGTCGCCCCGTCGCCCGGTCCACTCGTGCCGACGATCGTCAAGAACTTCGCCGAGCGCGAAATGGCGATCAGCAAATTCAACGCCGACAAGAAAACCGTGGCCGGGCTGGAGGCCGAGCTGAAAAGTGCCAAGGAAGACTACGACAAGCAGAAGGGCCGCTTCGCAGCCGCGACGGCCAATATACCCGCCCAGATCGACAAGATCCGCGAAGACTTGAAGAAAGACTTGGAACTCAAAAAGGCCGAGTTCACGACCGCGAGCAAAGACTACCGCGTCGACATCGGCAAGGCGAAAGATGCCTATGACCTCGAAGTGCAACGTGCCAACGAAATCAACTCGAAGCTCAAGAACATCCAAGATCAGTTGGATCGGGAATTGACGAAGCAATCCGATACCGAAGACCCCTTCCAATTCGAGACGCCCAAGGGGAGCGTGACCGCGACCTTCGTCAGCCAGAACTTGGTCGAAATCGATCTCGGCTCGTCGGATAACGTGCGGGCCGGCCTGACGTTCGTCGTCCACCCCCGCGAAGCGAAGACCACGGGTTTGAAGAAGGCCAAGGCCAAAGTGGAAGTCATCGAAGTGCTCGGGGCAAACCTCAGCCGCGCCCGCGTAACCGAAGTCGCCGACGTCATCCGCGGCTCGATCCTCAAGGGTGATCTACTATACAACGCCGTATGGCGCAAGGGGAGCGTCGATCACGTTGTGCTGTACGGCATCTTCGACATCGACGGCGACGGAACCGACGATATCAAAGCGGTCTCGCGTGCCCTGAGCAAGATGGGCATCGCCGTCGACGGGTACTACGATCTTTCGTCCCGCAAGTGGATGGAAGGCACCGGGCCGACCGACCGCACCGCGTACGCGGTCGCCGGGGCTGTGCCGTCGGCCTTCGCCGGCGACGGACTTTTGAAAGAAAAAGCCGACTTGATCAGCAGCATCAACGCCGCCAGCGAAGAGTCGAAGAAGAAGGGCGCCCGCGTCGTGAAGTACCGCGACTTCTTCCCGAAGATCGGCTACACGGTGAAGTACGACGTGAATGACCAGACGGTCAACCAAGCCGCCGCGAAGTACCTCCGCACGAACGTCGTCCCAGCGGGCGAGCCGAAATAGCCGCGAGTCGAGACGGCGAATACGTACGGAATGGCACGGCTTCGCCGTGCCATTCTTTCGTTCCGGAGTATCCATCCAAACGCGTACCTTCGTCGGCGAATCGACTGCGCGAGCCGGGCCACCCGGCATCAATCGTCCAATCGCCGCACCGACATGGCGCCTTTCATGCCCATGATCCAAGGCGTGTCGTAGGTCACGAGTTTCACTTCGCCTTCGCGGAGCTTGAATTCGACGGTGTTCAGCCCGCACTCGGACATGAACACGTACGGGAACCATGCGCTGACGGTGTGCCGGCCGGGTTCGAGCGGGATGAAGTGCGTGCCCCAAGTTTTCTTTTTCACCCGGCCGTTAATCTCCACGTGCGGCGTACACAAATAGAGGATGAACGCCAGCGGGAAGACGGTCAATTTCAGTTCGATACCGGTCTCGGGTTCGCGGTCGCGCTTTCTGGCCATCCGGTGGATTCTCCGATTTCGCGGGGAGTCGCATTTTCTTCGGATCGCTCGGCGGAGGCAAGTTGAATCGCACGAAAAAAGGCACCCGGATCGGGTGCCTCGTTCCCTGGGGTTCGCAATCGATTAGCGACCGCCGCCGCGGGGGCCGCCACCCGGGAAACCGCCGCCACCAGCGCCGGGCGGAGTTCGAGGTGCGGATTGATTCTTCAGTGAGTTCGCGAGTTCGCCGATCGCTTTTTCGAGTCGATCGAGCCGGGCTTCGACGCTGTTGCCGCCGAGGGTCTCCGCTGGGGCCGGGACCGGCGTGCGCATCTTCTGCACGAGGTTCGCCAGCATCCGTTTCTCTTCTTGGCTCAGCTTGTCGAAGCCCGGCATCTTACTGAAGTCCGGGCTTTCGTGGCCTTCGCCGCGACCGCCGCCGCTCATGGGGCCGAAGCCGGAGCTACGCGGGAATCCGCCGCCCATCGGGTTGAAGCCACCCGGGAAGCCGCCGCCCATCGGTGGGCCTTTCGGTTCTTCTTTGCGGGCTTCCGGCTTCTTGTCGCCCTGGGGTTCTTCCTTCTTCGATTCGGGCTTCGAGTCTTTCTTCTTCGGTAAGGCGGCTTCTTTCAATTTCTCCTCGAGATCGCGCACTTCGGCGCGGAGCTTGGCGACGTCGTCGCCCTCGCGGGGCCGAAGTGGTTGCTGGGCCAAGGCCGGCAGGGCGGTCGCCATGGCGAAGGCCATTGTCAGGAAGAAACGCATCATGGGGCACCGATGGGAAAGGGAGAGCCACGCGGAAATTGGAAGCGTGTGGAACGAGTGTACGCGATTAGCGATGAAGCGGGGATGAGACCTACGGAGATGTTGCGAAGCGGGAGCGCACGCGAAACACCGACCATGCGGCCGGTGAGCGGAGCGGAGATGTTCTGGAGAATCCTATTTGCGGTGGCGGATCTTCGCCCGCATCCGGCGCTTCTTCCGACCGACCTTGCGTCGTCCTTTACCTCGGGCCATGCGGGAACTCCTCAATCAGATAACAGTGGCGTGCGATGCGATTGGGCGAACCCAAACGGAAGTGTGCTATCTTAAGCGCCCCGCCGTATCTGGCAAGGCGATGTCAGGGAAAGCCGCACTTGGATAACCCTGTGCGTGAAACTGGATTCTCGAGTCCGACCTGTTCAAATCTGCACGCGCCGATTGTAAATCCACCACTCGAGTAAGACGACCGCGAGTCCGAAAACGATCGCGTACTTCCACAATTCTAGTGGTTGTTTGCGGACGTCGCCAGCGCTGATCGTGGTGTCGCCGATTTTGAATTGCCGCTGCGGTGCGAGGTTGCTCTCTTCGGCATCGAACAAATTCACGGCGAAGCGGCGGGATTGATCGCCCCACTCGGCCGTGTAGACGCCGAGGGTATCGGTGCCGCTGAACGCGACATCGGGCCGATTGCCGCGCTCGAACTTGACGCCGGTTTTCTCGCCCGGCTTCGCCACGAAGACCTCCTTGGCCGTGCCCAACCGGAGCACTTGGACTGCCCCCGGTCGCAAGCTTTCTTCGGTCTCGGCGCCGCGGACGTTGCCGAGTTGCATCAGCACATTGCGCAGGAACAGCACGAAGCTCGGGAAGGTCGGCCAGTCGGAGTGCCAGACTTGATCCGGCCCGTCGGCGTTCTCGCTGACCAAGGGGAAGGTCAACACGAGATCGGTGAAGGCCCCCCGGCGGATGGCGACGAGCAGTTCGAGTTCGCGATCCCCTTCGATCAGCCGGATTGGCCGGGTCGCTCCGTCCGGCGGTTTGGGGAAGCGGAAACAATCGGCGATGCGGACTTCGTCGAGGCCGCGGAGATTCTTCAGCAGCGGGTGCCGGCCTTGCGTCCCGCGGACGCTCGGATTCTTCACCTCGGTCACAGCAAGGGCGTCGCCCGGATTGTTGCTGTATGGCGGCACTGGATAGCCGAGGAAGAGCGTGTTCGCCGTCGGCATTTCGTCGATCCCCGGCGGGCCGCAACGGTCGAAGATGACGAGGTCGTACTTGCCATCGCGGGCCGGGACGAGGTAGTCCTTGGCGTCGGCGAGGTCGGCCGGTTTGAGGTAGGTGAACTCGGCGAGCTTCTTGGCCGATTCGGTTTCGAAATAGTTGCGGAGTACCTTGTTGCCGGGGGTGACGATCATCACTTTGGCCTTGCGCGAGACGCCGAGCACGGCCCAAGTTTCGTCGTCGAGTTTGAAGCTGTCCGGCGCGGCGCCTTGGTCGATGCGGAGCTTCATCACCACGTCCGAATTCTCGCCGACATCGGGGATCAAGAACTCGGCCCGGCCTTCGCCCGGCTTCGGATCGGGCGGCCGTTTGTCGGCGGGCAGATCTTCGGGATCGGGCTGGCGCGGCAGCTTGCCCGGGATCGTCAACGTCTTGCCGTAAGTACCGACGACTTTCTCGTTCTTCTCGAGTACTTCGAGTACCAATTTCACCTCTTGTGCGCGGTCGCGGTAGTTGAACACCGAAGCCCGGGCCATGACTTTGCGGGCGTCGTCCGGATCGCGTTCGACCTCGAAGCCGACGACGGCGATGTTGTCCGAAGTCATCGCGACCGCGCTCGAAGGCATCTCCGGGTAACGGATGCTGAGGTTGGCGAGGGCGAAATCCGACACGGCGGGAAAACGGCCGTCGGACAGCAGGTGAACTTCCGCTTGAATGCCGTCGGCGCTGAAGTAGGTGCGCTCCTTGCCCGGCTCCGGGTTGGCCGGTGCCGCGGCTTCGTTCTGCGTCGAGCGGTTCGGGTTCGACAGACTCGCGGCCAACGACAAAGCTTCGTCGATCCGCGTCGGGAATTGCGTCGGCTGAATGCCGCGCACGGCGGCTTTGAGTTCTTCGCGGTTGGTCGTGTACGACTGGCGGATCTCGGCCGTGCTGTTGAAAACGATGACCATGCCGGGGTCGGCGTCGGTCGCGGCGTCGATGACGCGGATCGCTTCTTCCTTCGCCCAATCGAGCCGCGTCGGTTTCACGTCGGTGGCGTTCATGCTCGCGGAGTTGTCGATCATCAAGATGTAGTGCCGGCCGCCGGTGACCGCCCCGTGCGTCCGCGGCCCGAGAGCCGCGTAGAGGAACGTGAGCACCGCCAGCAGTTGCAGCAGCAGGAGGACGTTCCGCCGCATCCACTGCATCAATCGGTTGACGTGAAGGTCTTCGACGCTCTTTTTCCAGAGGAAGGTGGACGCCACGGGGATCGGCTTGCGCTTGAGACGAAGGAAGTAAAGCAAGATGATGAGTGGCGGAATACAGAAGAGCGCGATGGCGGCGGGCAAGCCGAGGGCGATGCGGTGGCTCACGCCGAAGTTGTCTTCGAGCGATTTGTTGATCTCGCTTCCGTACCCGGCGAGGTCGGCCCCGAACACGAGGAGGCTCGGCAGCGCGAGTAGGATCAGGGCGGTGACGCCGAGCAGGAAGATCGTTCGCATCGGTTAGGCCGGGTCCGGTGGCGACGGGGACAGCGAAGTTTGTTTTAGCAATTCCTCGATGTCGATAGGCCACGGGAATCGAAAGCTTATGGCAAAGTTAGCGCGGAAGAGTAAATCGAGTCCGATTTGGGGCCATACCCGCTCACCCCCCAATTCTTTTCCCAAATCCCCAACCTTCCCGCTTGACCTGATCCACGTTCCCGGTTAGCTTCCGCAAACCTACTCGTTTGCACCCTGATTCAGCCACGGATGGCCGCCATGATTCCCCGCGCCGGTTGGCCCGCTGGTTCTCGGGGACGGGTCATCGCCGCGCCGGCGAAGGTCAACCTGTTTCTCGAACTCCTCGCCAAACGGCCCGACGGTTACCACGAACTTCAAACGCTTCTCGCACCCATCGACCTGTACGATACCCTAGAAATCCAGCCCCGCGATGATGATCGCCTCGTATTGACCTGCGATACCCCCGGCATTCCCAAAGGGCCGGCGAACCTCGTCTGGAAAGCGGCCGACGCACTCCGTACCGCCTTCGGCATGACACACGGCGCGAGCATTCACCTCACCAAGCGCATCCCGCACGAGGCGGGTCTCGGCGGTGGATCGTCCGATGCTGCGTCCGCATTATTGGCGCTCAACTCCGTCTGGAATCTGAACAAATCGGTCGAAGAACTCACCCCGATCGCCGCGATGATCGGTTCCGATGTGGCCGCGTTTCTGCACGAAGGCCCGACGTGGTGCACCGGCCGCGGCGAAATCGTCGAACCGATTCCCGCCGCGATGCCGCTGGATCTCGTCATCGTCAAGCCCCCCTTCGGTCTCAGCACCGCCGAGGTGTACCGCAACGTCCGCTTGGCCGAATCGCCGACCCCCGGCGATGCGATTCGCACGGCCCTCGTGATCGGCGACACCACCGCCGTCGGCCGGCTGACGCACAACCGATTGCAGCCGACCGCCTTCGCCTTGCAACCGCTGGCGGACAGGGTATACGGTGCACTCTTGGCCCAAAGCCCGCGGGGCGCGATGCTCTCCGGCAGCGGTTCGTGTGTCTTCGCCATCGGGCGCGATCGCGACGATGCCCTCCGGATCGCCCGCCAGGCGGAGCCCCTGCTGGCCGCACACGTACCCGGCTGCCGGTTGTTCGTCGTCCGAACGCTGGTCGGGTCGCCTTGAATCGAACACCGAGATTTCAAACCGTCCGCAAAGGAGTGCTCCGATGATCATCACCGAAGTCCGGATCAAACTGTGCGAGCAAAACAGCGAGCGCCTGATGGCGTTCTGCAGCGTGACCTTCAACAACGCGTTCGTCGTGCGCGATTTGAAGATCATCGAAGGCACGCGCGGGCTGTTCGTGGCGATGCCGAGCCGGAAACTCACGGATCGCTGCACGAGCTGCTCGTGCAAGAACCACCTCCGCTCGCGCTTCTGCAACCAGTGCGGCACCCGGCTCGATGAAACCCGGGCCATCCGCGATCACGACGGCCGGGCCAAGCTGCACGCCGACATCGCCCACCCGATCCACGCCGCCTCGCGGGAACTCGTGCAATCGGCGGTGGTGAAAGCCTTCGGCGAAGAGCGCGAGCGCTTCAAGCTGCCGGGCTACCAGTGCCGGTACGACGAAATCGACGCCGGGGATTTCGAAGACGTGCCCGCCAGCTACGCGGCGATGGTGCAAGAAGTCGGCAAGCAAGTGAAGGCCCACGGCGGCCAACCGGCCCGCGGGCCACACATGGGTACGCCGGTCGCCGCGACCGTCGGCGCCGGCTTCGGCGCGGGGATCGAGTAAGCGCTATGGAAGTGTTGAAAAGAGCGACCATATTGCTTGCATAACGGTTCCCCTTGCGGGATCGGCAGGATTGGCATATCGCAATAAGATGTTGGTGTCGGCGAGTGCCATCATTCTCCGGATCCCGCGTAGTTGCTTTCTCGGCTATCGTCGGCGCGGAAACCGGGCGGGTATCGATCTGCCCGGGATTCGTTGACCGTGTTCAGTTCTTCAAGATCCTGCAATCGAATTTCCAATGAAGGGAATTCAGATACCAATTGATCGAGTACTGGGTCACGGCCTCATCCACGGTCTGATTGCTCTCGGCCGCCCAGACCCGCAACCGGGAATAGGTGCTTTCGGGGATCGTGATCGTCGCCATCGTTTTCTCCGCGAGTGATGCAGTTATAATTCTACCGCTCCCGGCTCACATACAACATCCCGCATGAACCATGTCATCTTCATGCTGCTCGCGGCCGGTGCGGGCGGCTGCATCGCGCTGCAAGCTTCGGCGAATAGCAAGTTCCGGCAGAACATCGGCGAGCCGCTCTGGGTCGCGTTCTTTTCCATCTGCGGTACGATCCTCTCCGCCAGTCTCGTGCTTCTGATCCTCCGGCCGCCCGCACCGACTTGGGACTCGATTCGCGCCACGCAATGGTGGAACTGGATCGGCGGGCCGCTCGGCGCGCTCATCGTCCTCGCCGGGGCGACGCTCGTCCGCGAACTCGGCGCCGCGGCATTCATCGCGCTCGTCGTCGGCGGGCAACTCGTCTGCTCGCTGCTGCTCGATCACTTCGCCCTGATGGGCCTCGAAGAAAAGTCGATCTCCCCCGGCAAAGTCGCGGGGGCTTTGCTCGTTATCGGCGGTGTGCTGTGCATCAAGTTTCTGTGATTGTCGTCGGCGCCGGCCTCGCCGGGACAACCCTAGCTTGGCAACTCTATCGCCGCGGACTCCGCTTCGCGCTGATCGACAAAGCCGAGGCGGTCACGTCGTCCCGTATAGCGGCGGGGCTGATGACGCCGATCACGGGGAAGCGCCTAACGAAAACTCGGCGACACGACGAACTCTTCCCGGTGGCCGTGGAGTTTTACCGCAGCGTCGAAGCCGCGATGGGCTCGCGATTTTTCCAGCCGCGATCGATCGTGCGCATCTTCCAAAATGACAAGGAACGGCGGACTTTCGCGATCCGCCGGGCCGAGTTCGGCGAACTCGTGCGCGAACCCGATCCACCGCTGAACCCGATTTGGTTCCCGACTACCGACGGTTTCGAAATGCCAACGGCGGCGCAACTCGATGTGCCGGGGTACCTCAATGCGTCGCGGGCGTTCTTCGGGGATCGATTCGTCGAAGCGGATGTCGCACCGGGTGACATCGCGGTGTCAGCGGACGGCGTGGCGATCCCGAGGTTGGAGCTGAATGCGAAGTATTTGATCTTCTGCCAAGGCTTTGCCGCGAGTCGCAATCCGCTGACGGCCGAGCTGCCGTTCCGCGCCGCCAAGGGAGAAATCCTGACGGTGCGCATCGATGGCTTCGACGAGACCCGCGTCGTCAACACCGGCCATTGGCTCGCACCGGGCGAGCCGGGGATGTGGCGATTCGGAGCTACATATTCTTGGAATGACCTCACGAATGCAACGACGGCGGAAGCGAGAACCGAATTGGAATCCGCGCTACTGGCGATGTTGACTCAACCCTTCCAGGTCGTCGATCAGCAGGCCGCCGTGCGGCCGATCCTCGCGGGGCAGAAGCCGATGCTGGGATTCCTGCCGGGGTCGCCGGTGGGTTACTTCAACGGCCTCGGTTCCAAGGGTTCGCTACTCGCGCCGTATTTCGCGGGGCAGTTGGCGCAGTCCATTTGGGAGTAACAACGATTTTCGGAGGTTTTTCGTAGGTCACGCTGTGCGTGACGCAGCTGCGCATCCGGCACGGGTCTGGCGTCACGCACAGAGTGACCTGCGAAAACGGCACATCGCAAAGAAACTCCAAGAATCGTCGCTACACCCCCACCGTGGTGAGCTTGAAAGAAGTACGCTTCGAAGTTAAGCTTGCAATTCACCAACGATTGGAGCCGATGATGCCACGGACGACTTTGCTAGTTGCGATGATACTCTGCGTTTGTTCGCAGTCCGCTTCGGCGCAAGCTCCTGATCAAAAAGTGCCCACGGATCGAGACGTGCTCCGTCGATTGGATCAAGCGGAGCGCCCAAATATCTGGGTGCCTTTTCAAGACGAAATCTTGATCGTGAAAGAACCCCTCGGCAACGGATGTTGGAACTGCACCGTGTACGCCAAAGAAACGATCCAGCTTTGGGGCATGGACTCGGGGCCGGTCAACACCGTGAAGGTCGTCAAGATCTCGCCGGGGTCTTGAACCTACCCATGCATCTCAGTGTGACCGAAATCGTCCACGACCTCGTCCGGCCGCACGTGCAACCGGGCGACGCCGCCCTCGACGGCACCGCTGGGAACGGGCACGATACGCTCTTCTTAGCGCAGTGCGTCGGGCCGACGGGACGGGTGTTCGCCTGGGATATTCAGCCGCTGGCCGTCGCGCGCACGGCGGCGCTGCTGGAGAAGCACGGCGTGACGTGGGTCGAGTTGATCTCAGGGGATCACGCGGAACTGGAAAAACGTCCGGACTGCGCTTTCGCCGCCGCTATCTTCAACCTTGGCTATCTCCCGGCTAGCGATCGCACCGTCGTTACGTCACTCGTCAGCAGCACGCGGGCCATTCGCGCCGCCATCGAACGGCTCGCGCCCGGCGGCATTGTCACGGTGTTGGCCTACACCGGCCACGCCGGCGGGACCGAAGAAGCCGAGGCGATCCACGACTTGATGCGCGCGACCGAATACCGATTCGATGAAGTCGCCTTCCCCGGCGGACGAACGGCACCGCCGCGTTTGCTCATGTTACAACGGCCGAAGGCGAGTTCGCTACAACAGCTTCCCGTCTCCCTTTCGGAGTAGTGCTATGATCCGCTTGCTCAGTTTGCTGGTAGTCGCCGCGCTGGTCGGCTTCGTGTCCGCCGAGGACAAGCCCAAGAAGCGCGGCGTCGTCGAAACGATACCGGTCGTCAAAGCCGATAAGCTCGACGTGAAGTTCGGCAAATGGAGCGAGCCGGCCGAAGTGAAGACCGAAGCCGAAATGAAGAAGCTCATCGCCGACGAGGCCACGCAAAAGCGGCTCGCCAAGGAGATCGACTTCGAGACGCACGTGCTGCTCGTCTTCGCTTGGCAGGGCAGCGGCGGCGACAAACTCGATTTCGCGATTCTCGAAAGCTTCCCGGAACAGGTGAAGATCAGCCTGAAACCGGGCGCAACCGACGATCTCCGCAAGCACATCCAACTCGTCGCCGTGAAGAAAGAATGCCGTTGGTCGGCGAAGTGACGGGGTTCACTCGGCTGCGACTTCCCCGCCGTCGCGGGTGACCATCGCCCAGAATGTACTTTCCTGGACCGATGGCCGGATCATGCGGACGCTGCCGTCCATCATCGA